>JBBUBB010000077.1:0-1823 GCA_038058445.1 Patescibacteria group bacterium | reverse complement strand
CTACAAACTCAACTACTGCATCAAACAAAGCTCTTGAAGTATTACAAACAGGCGCAACCACAGGTACTGACTATGCTGGCTACTTCTCAAATACCGGTGCTGCCACAACAAACGTTGGTCTTTATGCTACTGCATCTGGAGCGACAAATAATTATGCAGGAATTTTTGAAAGTGGTTATGTGGGGATTGGAACAATAGCCCCAAGTGGAGTTTTATCTGTCACTCCTACCCAATACAGCACAGGCACAGCATCACAGTCAACCACCACAATCACAGGTGTTGGTACCACATTTACATCTGCTATGGTGGGTTCACAGTTTGTTTTTGCTAATGGAGTTAGTGCTGGGACAATTACTGCTTTTGGTTCAACAACAAGCTTAACAGTTTCAACCTCTCAAACAGTTTCAGAGCAAGCTTATAATATTGCCTATACAGGATTACAGATTGGAAGTACAGGGAATGTAGGTGTAGGGGTAACTAGTCCACCTTCACTTTTTACTATTGGGCAGAGTGTAGATGGTATTGCTAAGGCGCAAGTTAAAATTGACCAAAATAATTTTATTGTAACTCGCCCCGGTGGTACAGCCCAGCCAGTTTTCACATTTGCTTTAGGGGATATTACTGGTGGTGCTGGTGGTGGGGCAGAAGCTGTAATGAATATAAGGGCAAACCTAGATGTTGGTCCACGCGACCTTCTCACTCTTTATAATACAAATCAGGGAGGTGGCACCCAAACAGGTAATTATTTGGTGCTTAATGGTAATCTCAGCCAAACTTACCTTATTGTTAACTCAACTGGCAAGATAGGTGTTGGTGATGCCACCCCAGATGGGCTTTTTGATATAGATTCTTCTGTTACAACAGGTGTTGATCTTGGTATCACCAACACCGGAGTGTACACTGGCACAGGACTCCTCAGTGTTGTCGCCAACTCCGCAACCACTGGAACCATTGGGCTGATGACTGGCAATGGACTTACTTCAGGCACATTACTTTCTCTTTCCTCTTCTTCAACAGCTTTCACGACAGGAGGACTCCTAAATATTTCAGCCACCGGTGCACCAGCGTCTTCATGGACCGGCTCACTCGGCATCATCGAATACAATAACGCCGATGTAGATGTCGATGGTAGTGCTTTGAAACTTGGGCTCCTTGGCGCTGCGGGAGGTGATGGAACAACACTTAATATCACAAGTGAACAAACCGGTGGTAATGCTAGAATTTTCAGAGTCAATGATGACGGCACCTATACTGACTCAACTCCGTTTATAGTTGATGTATCAGGAAGTGTGGGAATCGGGACAGCGACTCCTGGTACTAAGCTAGATGTTGTTGGGGACGGTAGATTTAGTGGATCAGGAACCAATCAGTTTCTTTTTAGAAACACGACTGCGACGGGTACTGGTGGGACATTAAGATCGGAGGCAACCTCAAGCAGTGACTTTATTCCAGGCACATCTTTTAATCTGACTCAGACAGCAACTGGATCTCTCACTGCTTCTTATGGACTACAAAATAGCTGGGCATCAACAGCGGTGGTCGCTGGAGCATCTATCGGACAGACAGCGTATGGAATCTACAATACTGCATCAAAAAGTGGTGCTGATACTGCAACAGGAACATATAATCTATATGGTTCTTGGAATAGCGCAGATAACACTGGCCGAACAGACGCTGGTACAGTGAATACTTACGGAGGATATTTCTCCGCACTTGGTGATACAGCGGGAACTTCAACTGCGATTGGTGGATACTTCACTGCTTCGGGAGCTGACAGTAACTACGCTCTTATTACAAACGCCGGAAATGTTGGAATCGGCGAC
>JBBUBB010000076.1:0-6269 GCA_038058445.1 Patescibacteria group bacterium | reverse complement strand
ATTCCGGATTCAATTAAGGACATACTTATGGATATAGTTGGTGGAGTAATTGCTTCGCTCTTTGTGCTTCGCTCGATAAAACGGTACAATAAAGCCCATGAAAGCTAATGCTAGTGAAAAAAAACTGAAGATCAGCTTTGCTGGCGGGACAGGCTCTGTTACTGGGGCCAACTTTTTGGTTGAAGGTGAGGGAATAAAATTTTTGGTAGATTGTGGATTAGAGCAAGGAACGAAGCTGGCTGATGATAGTAATTGGGCACCATTTATTTATGACCCGATGTCTGTAGACTATTTATTTATTACCCACGCGCATGTAGATCACATAGGGCGTATTCCAAAATTAGTTTATGAAGGATTTAGGGGCACTATTTATTCAACTATCCCAACAAAGGATATAGCCGAACTTATGCTTGAAGACACTGCTCACATCCTATCAAAAAATGAAAACGAACTTGTAAACAGAATTTATACAGAAGAAAATATAAAAAATGTATTATCGAAGTGGGTAGTAGTTGATTATCACCAAGCTATAGATATTGGGCCTTTTGTGTTCAGGTATAGAGATGCAGGGCATGTGCTTGGCTCAGGGATGCTCGAGCTTGTTTATAACGGTAAAAAAATTGTTTTTACAGGAGATCTTGGTAACTCACCTTCTCCTTTGCTTCGTGATACAGAAGCGCTAGAAAATGTAGATTACATGGTTATGGAGAGTGTTTATGGTGATCGTAACCATGTGTCGCGCGACCAAAGACGAGCCAGACTTGAAGAAGTAATTGAAGATAACTTTAACCGCAAAGGAGTATTGGTTGTACCAACATTCTCATTAGAGCGATCACAAGAACTACTTTTCGAAATAAACGAACTAGTTGAAAACAAGCGTATTCCGCAAATGCCGATTTTCTTTGATTCACCGCTTGGAATAAAACTAACAAAAATTTATCGTCAGTATGGTCAGTACTTCAACGATTTTGCTAGCAAACAACTTCGTGACGGAGATGATATTTTTAATTTTCCAGGACTCAGATCTACCTTACTTACTGAAGAATCAAAAGAAATTATTAAAGAAGAAAACCCAAAAATAATTATCGCAGGAAGCGGTATGAGCAACGGCGGAAGAATTTTACATCACGAATCAAACTTCTTACCAGATGCTAACAACACGATACTTCTCACTGGCTATCAATCACACGGGACACTTGGACGCCTGATTCAAGATGGCATAAGAAATATAAGAATTAATGGAAAAGATGTACTTGTAAAAGCAAAAGTTGAATTTATTGATGGGTATTCAGGCCACAAAGACTCAGACCACTTGGTAGATTTTGTGAGTGCAACTGCTCATTCTCTCAAGGCTGTTTATGTTGTTATGGGTGAGCCAAAAAGTGCTCTTTTCTTGACACAGAGACTTAGGGACTATCTTGGGGTAATGGCATATGCACCAAGCAGAGCAGATGTAGTAGAATTAGACTGCGAGTAAGTTATCAAGTTTATAAAGTTACAAGGTCATAAAGTAAAGAAATGGAAGAAAAACAAAGCACTAATCTCGTAGGATATAACGGCCCACTTGAAAATAATAGTAAGCATGGTCACTCTAAGATCAAAATAGGTGTTTCTGGCGCAGCCGAAACTGGACACTGCGGGCTCAACGCCTTGGAGCTGGCTAAGGGTCTTGGTCGCGAAATTATTAAACAAGGTGGCGTATTGATCACTGGAGCGACAAGCGGTTTTCCACTTTGGGTCTCTATTGGGGCCAAAGAGGAGAGAGGGGTAGTAATAGGATTTTCACCAGCATCGAGTGAGAAGGAGCATATTGAAGGCTTTAGGCTCCCCACAGATTATACTGATCTTATTGTATACACTGGATTTGGTTTTGCAGGACGAGACCTACTTTTTACTAGAGCTTGTGATGCTGTTCTTTTCGGCTGTGGTCGTATTGGTACTATCCACGAATTTACCATCGCTTATGAAGACGGCAAACCAATTGGGATACTTGATGGTCCGTGGATTACTGATACAGAAATGCAGGACATAATAAAAAATGGGAATGTTCCATCTGACAATGTAATAATAGATGATGACCCAAGACGTTTACTAGAAAAGGTAATTAAAAAAGTTGAGGAACAGAAAGCCTTGCTATATAAAGATCATTAATATAAATCTCCTCGTAGAGGAATCTATGGAAGACAAAATCCTAAAAACAAAAAGTGAGCGCGCCCTCTCTGAAGAGGTGGTTTTGGGATTTTGGCAGGAGAATAAAATTTTTGAAAAGACAACACATCCGCCAGCTGGCGGAGGGGGCAAGGGGGAGTTTGTATTTTATGAAGGACCACCAACAGCTAATGCCAAGCCAGCTCTACACCATCTTGAAGCTCGGGCTTTTAAGGATGTCATTCCTCGCTACAAAACGATGCAAGGATTTTTTGTACAGCGTCGTGCTGGTTGGGATACGCACGGATTGCCAGTGGAGCTTCAAATTGAAAAAAAGCTTGGACTTACTTCCAAGAAACAAATAGAAGAATATGGTGTCGCCAAGTTTAACAAGGAATGTAAAGACAGCGTTTTTACCTATATTAAAGACTGGGAAGATTTTACCGATCGCATCGGCTACTGGGTAGACAAGAAAAGCGCTTACTATACTTTTGATAACCAATATATTGAGTCTCTCTGGAACATTATTGGCAAGATAAATGATAGAGGACTTTTGTACAAAGACTACAAAGTTGTACCTTGGTGTCCAAGGTGTGGTACAGGGCTTTCGTCACATGAATTAGCACAAGGATATGAGGATGTTAAGGATTTGTCGGTGACAGCAAAGTTCAGGGTTGTTGGAGAAGAGAATACATACCTACTTGCTTGGACAACAACACCTTGGACATTACCGGGCAATGTAGCTCTGGCTGTTGGGAAAGGTGTTGAGTATGTTCGAGTAAGGGTTGCGGAGAGTCAGTATATTTTGGCCAAAGACAGGCTTTCAGTTTTAGAGGGGGAATACGAAATATTAGGAGACTCAAAAGGTTCTGATTTATTAGGTTTAGAATATGAACCTCTTTATCCATATTTAAAAAAATCACTCGAGTCCAAAGGTGAAGATACAAGTAAGGCATTTAAAATTTATCCAGCAGATTTCGTCACCACGACTGATGGTACTGGCGTTGTTCACACTGCTGTCATGTACGGGCAAGACGACTTTGAGCTTGGTACAAAGGTAGGTCTTCCAAAGGTACACACAGTAGACGAAACTGGACACTTTTTGCAAAACATGGATTTTCTTTCTGGAAGATTTGTCAAAGACGAAGAGGTGGCAGTAGATATTATCAAAGACTTGGCACATCGAGGGCTACTTTTCAAAAAAGAAAAATATGAACACTCATATCCGCATTGTTGGCGTTGTAAAACTCCACTTATTTATTATGCTCGGGATTCTTGGTATGTCCGTATGTCAGAACTTCGACAAGATCTTCTGAATGCAAACGAAAAAATAAATTGGCAACCAGAGCATATTAAAGAAGGGCGGTTTGGTGAGTGGCTTCGTGAAGTTAAAGACTGGGCATTTTCTCGCGAGCGATATTGGGGGACGCCTCTACCTGTGTGGACAGACAAGGATGGAAAAATGGAAGTCATTGACTCGATAGAAAAGTTGAAGTCTCTTAGTAAAAAATCAGGTAATCACTACTTTGCTATTCGCCACGGTGAAGCCGAGCATAATCTCACAGAGACATGGAGCCCTATACCCGGGCTCAATGACACTCTTACAGAAAATGGTAAGGAGCAGATCAAAAAAGTAGCAGAAACATTAAAAGGAAAGATCGATATAATTGTGACATCGCCATTTAGTCGTGGACAAGAAAGTGCCAAAATAATTGCTGAAACTATTGGGATACAAAGCGCACAAATTATAACTGAACCCAGAATTGGTGAGTGGAATGTCGGGAGCGATTTTAGCGGAAAGCCAATGGAAGACTATTTTATACTTCGTAATAAATCGGAGGATAGGTACCACTTCAAGCATGGTGATGGCGAGTCTTATGCAGATGTATTTACTCGTACGGCTAAGTTTCTTTATGAAGCAGAAGAAAAGTATCAAAATAAAAGAATACTTATAGTGACCCACGGTGGTTCGGCCCGTGCTATGGAGCTTGTATCCCGTGGTTTTGCCTATGACACTCTTTTTACTTCTACCCGCGAGTATCGCAATTTTAATAATGCTGAGATTCGTGAAATACCCTTTGTCTCATTGCCTCACAATGAAGAGTATGAGCTTGATCTCCATAAGCCCTATATTGACCTGGTAGAGTTAGTAAAAGATGGTGAGAAACTCACACGAGTGAAGGAGGTGGTAGATGTCTGGTTTGATAGTGGGGCTATGCCATTTGCTCAAAGTCACTACCCGTTTAATAAAGATATTTTGTATCCGGCAGATTTTATTTCAGAAGCCATCGATCAAACTCGTGGTTGGTTCTATACCATGCTCGCCGTCGGTGTGCTTATGGAAAAGGGCTCGCCTTACAAAAATGTGATCTGCCTTGGGCACTTGCTCGACAAAGATGGCAAGAAAATGTCTAAATCTCTCGGCAACATTGTCGAACCATTTGAACAAATGGACAAATTTGGTGTCGATGCAGTGCTGTGGTGGATGTATAGCGTCAACTGGGCAGGAGAGAGCAAAAATTATGATGAGAAAAGTGTGGCTGAAATAAATAATAAAGTTTTTAATCTCTTCGGAAATGTTCTCTCGTTTTATGAGCTCTATCGAGACGAAAAGCTTGAAACCAAAATCCGCCAGCTGGCGGAAGAAAGTAAGCATGTACTGGATCAATGGATAATGGCGAGGCTACACCAAGTCATTAGCGAAGTCACAGCTTCTCTAGATGCTTATGATCTATTTATGCCCACTCGGGCACTCCAAGATTTCATTGCTGACCTGTCTACTTGGTACTTGCGTCGCTCTCGCGACCGAATAAAAGATGGCGACACTGATGCAAAACATACTCTCTATACAGTTCTCAAAACTACTGCTCAGATTATAGCTCCATTTGCACCATTTTTTGCTGAAACTATTTGGCAGAAGTTGAATCCGCCAGCTGGCGGAGAAAATTATATTGAAAGCGTGCATCTTTCACAGTGGCCAAAGTCTGAAAAAGTAGACATGACAATTATTGAAGAAATGGAAAAAGTTCGCTCTGTTGTGACTAAAGGTCTTGAGCTAAGACAAAAAGCAGGTATCAAGATCCGCCAGCCATTAGAGGCTCTCTCTATAGAAGAAAAAGATCTTAAGGATTACCACGATATTATAAAAGACGAACTTAATGTCAAAAAGATATTACATGGAGAGCTTGTTCTAGACACGGAACTTACCCCAGAACTCAAAGCTGAAGGTATTGCCCGCGAACTAATGCGTGCTATTCAAGATATGCGTAAACAAAAAGGTTTGAAACCTGAAGATGTTATTGAACTTGTTATAGGTACAAACGCAGAAGGAAAAGAAGTTGTCAAAAAGTTTGAAAAAGATATAAAAAAGACTGTCGGAGCTAAAAGTTTGGAAATAGTTGAGTCTGATAGTGGGGAAGTTATAATCGAAACTATACCATTTAGTATTGGCTTTTAATATATGAAAAAAGAGAGTCCGCTCCCTAAAAATGTATTCTACGATATAAACAAGCTTCCAAAAGAGTTTGGGATTTTAGTTTTTCCTATATCAATTATTCGAGCAGATCATGGGAAAGGTCAGGGGGCAGAACAAATTATGGAATATGTAAAGATCTTTTCCCCTGATAAAGTTTCAGAGCCTAAAATTGGGCTCAATATTATTTATGGAGACTTCTTGTATTTTAATTCTCCAGAACCAGCAATAAGTTTAAAAAATAAATTTATGGGGATGGTTTTGGGTCATAAGAATCAATTTCAGAAGCTTTTAACTCGTGAGTGGAATAGATTTCAGATACAACATGCATTTTCGTACGAAGTTTGGAACCAGCTTTATCTAAACTACCGAGGCGATTTTAAGTCTGATTATGAAAGGTTTAGACAGGCTTCATTGAAAGATCAAAAGTTTCTTAAATATTTAGAAGAAGATGCGGAGTACTGTGGGAGAGAATTAACAGATGAACAAGTAAGCTTCTTTCTTGAGGAACATTTCATGCTGTATTTACTATCAAAAAAACAAATAGTGCTCCCAAACGAATATGTCCAAGATCGAGAGCGCTGGGTGCTTTGGTGCTATCCTGGGAAGGTACTTAAGGGGCAAGTGTATGTGTATCAAAAGAACCCCC
>JBBUBB010000075.1:0-9365 GCA_038058445.1 Patescibacteria group bacterium | reverse complement strand
GTTCCGAGGTCAATTCCAATGATTTTTCCCATATGTTTTTATGTGTTTAATTTATAAAGTTTCAAATAATAAATCGCAAAATCAAGTATATTACAGAAATTTAGCGGTCACGAAATGCTTGTATACACATAATATACCTGATACCATATTGGTATGTCAACTAAACCTCCGCCAGCTGGCGGATATTCGAAGAAAATATTGAAACTATTAGCTGAAAAGCCGGCTTTAGCTATCTCTGATATTAGCCATATAGGCCCTAAAAATGCCCTAAAACGCTCTTTAAAAGGCCTTTCCGAGGCTGGGCTCATAGAGAGGCTTAATTCTGGACAAGGTGACTATGCTCGGCTCACAAAGGATGGCAAGAAGAAGATCCACAGTCTCTCCTTAGAGCAAGATACAACCTATGTCACCCCTCTCTGGGATGGCAAATGGCGTATAGTGCTCCTTGATTTACCAGAAGTCCGAAAAGCAGAAAGAGAGGCTCTAAGATACCTACTCAAAAAGGCGGGATTCTTATGTCTCAAAAATAGTGTTTGGATTTCCCCATTCCCCTATGAACACCTCTTCACAAATATTAAAAAAGACTTTGGCCTCACAACTGAGCTGATGGTTTTTGTCACCGACAACATAGACGCAGAAACCAAACAAGCATTTTTTGATTTAGCAAAATAACTTTAAGCAAGGACTGTCCTTGCTTATCCTTGTTATTCTTTCTCGAGCGTGTAAACAGAAACTCTTGCTGGTCGAAGGATTGAATCACCGAGAAGGAAGCCTTTTTGATGAACCTTTGAAATGGTGTGATCTTTTTCTTCATCGTCAGTAATTTCTTCGCTTACCCCCTCATACTTTGCGGGATCAAACTTGTCCCCTATTTCTCCAAAGAGTTTAAGGTCATGGGATTCAAGGGTATTCATGAGTTGCCCATAAATGTATTCCACACCACTTCTCCAAGCCGGGTCAACGCTTTCCCACGATTCTTTGTTGCTCATAGCCATTAGAAAACTATCAACAACTGGGATCAGTTTGTAAATAAAATCTTCTTCAACAAGTCTACGAACGCGCTTCTTGTCTTCGTCGGTTGTTTTCTGCAGATTCGCATAATCAGCACGAGCGCGTTGCCAACCATCAAGATATTCTTGTTTTTCTTTTTCTAATTCTTTAATTCGTTCCTGTAGCTTTTTTATCTTCTGTCCACCAGAGAGAGTCTCCCCTTCCTCTGTGGACTCCTCGATAATGATGTCATTTTCTTCTTCCATACGGGCATATTATACAGAAAATAGGAAAATATAAAACCCTACCCTTAAATTTACTACAACCCAAGAATCTTTTTTGTTGCTGATGATCTATAAGAGTGAGAATAAACATACATATTTTCTTTCATAATAAGCAATTTTGTTTTCAGCTCTTCTTTAGCTTTTTCACGCTCCTCAACTGTAGGATAATTTCTTGCCTTAAATTCAGTGATTAAAGCGTCTATTTTCTTCAACTTATTGTAAGAAGAAAGGTGAAGGCTTAGAAATATGCCAAAAGGAATAAGAAAAAAGATAATAATAAAAATCATAGCTTTATTATAAAGTATATAGTTCCCTAAAGTAAATAAGCAAAAACACCCTCTTTCGAGAGTGCTTCTGGGGTTATCTTTTTGACCATTGAGGGGCCTTCCTTGCTTTCTTGAGACCGAATTTGCGGCGTTCTTTGACACGAGGATCTCGTTTGAGGAAACCAGCCTTTTTTAGTAATGTCTTTTGGGCTTCGTCCGCTTTGACTAAGCCACGAGAAATACCGTGTCTGACGGCTTGAGCTTGAGAAGAAATACCTCCCCCGCTTACTTTGATAGTAACGGCGTAATGAATCTTCCCTTCTCCTACAGCAAGCGCATCAGTAACTGCTTTCTGAAGTGCGTCAGTTACGAAATAAGTTGCTAGATCTTTGCCGTTGATGTCGTAACTTTGCTTCGCAGCTGTGGTCATACGAACACGCGCAGTTGAAGTTTTGCGTCGGCCGATAGTCTCTATGTATGTTTTCTTTGTTTTTTCCATATCTGTATTGAAAAATTTATTCAGTTACTTTCAAATGCTTCATTAAATCTGTTTGGAGTTTGTTCTTTGGTAGCATACCTTTAACCGCTTGAGTTAAAATTTCAGAATAGCCCTTTTTACTGATGACATGAGCCATAGTGTTTTGCTTTAAACCACCTGGATATCCTGAGAAAGAGTTGTAGGTCTTTTCAAGCAGTTTCTTTTGATTAGGAATTTTGATCTTTGAAGCATTGGTCAAGTTCACAGTTACTCCAGGAGTCGCATTCTTCACAAATGTTGTTGTATTTTTACCCAACAGAAGTGCCGCAGCTTCTGTAGCTACGCGTCCGAGAGATTTATTTGTTGCATCAACTGTGTATTCCATATATTTATTATGATACAAACTCTATTACTGCCATCTTACTTGCGTCCCCCTTTCTTTGCACTATCTTGGTGATACGAGTATATCCACCAGAGCGCTCTTTGAATTTTGGAGCCACATCTCCGATGAGCTTCTCAACAACATCTGTGTTGTTGTATAGAGAAGAAAGCAATAAGCGTCGGTTTGAAAGAGTAGGGTTCTTAGCTTTAGTGACCATTTTTTCTACCTTAGGGCGAAGCTCTTTGGCCTTAGCTTCAGTAGTTAAAATACTACCATGTTCAATCAAAGAAGCAGCCAGACCCTTAAGGAGGGCACCCCTTTGGTTCTTACTTCGTCCGAATGTTCTGTTAGCGTTGTGGTGTCTCATGGCAGGCTTTTACAGTAGCAGATTAATCCTTTAGTGACAAGTTAAACTGGGCGAGTACATCTTTGATCTCGGTTATCCCCTTGTCCCCTATGCCGTCGATTTCAAGAAGATCTTCCACCTTTTTGCGAGCAATACCTCCAACAGTACGGATATTTGCAGCAGAGAGAGCATTTAATGTTCGTGTAGAAAGGCCAATAGTATCAATTCGATTCTTAAGTACATCAGTTACATCCATATCCTCTTCTCCCGCTTGGGCTGTGGCTGTGGCAACTTTCTCTGAGATGCTTGGGGAGGTTATACTAGCTTGTATTTCTTCAACAATCTTTTGGCTATCAACAGAAATAATAGCAGCAAGCTGCTCGATCATTGTGTGAACAGATTGCTCAAGCGCTTCGCGAGGAGTGATAGAGCCATCAGTTTCAATAGTCATTCGAAGGCGGTTGAAGTTGGTCTTGTCTCCTACACGCATTTCTTCAACATCGTAAGAAACTCGACGAATAGGAGAAAAGATAGCATCAAGGAAAATAGAACCAATATCGGCCTTTTGCTTGTGATGTTGATCTCGGGGTACGAAACCAAGACCCTTTTCGATAGTTAGCTCAATATTAAGACTAGTCTTACCTGTAATTTCACAAATATACTGGTCTTTGTTGATTATATCAACAGCTCCGTTGGGTGTAATGTCAGAAGCTGTAACAACCTTTGGACCTTTTACAGAAAGTGAAATTTTTTGTGGCTCATCACCTGTTACATTAAAACGAATATTTTTTAAATTAAGAAGTATGGTGATGACATCTTCCCGTAGACCTTCAATGGTTGAAAATTCATGACTAACTCCCTCTATTTTAACTGCTGTTACAGCTGCCCCTCGTAGGGACGAGAGAATGATTCGGCGAAGTGAGTTTCCAAGGGTGTATCCGTATCCTGGGACAAGACCGTCTATCTCGTACACACCTTTGAATCCCTCTTCAAGTACTGCTTTTGGTTTTGATGGAAGTATGATTGTTTGCTGACTCATGGTTTTAAATAATACAATTATTTTGTAATGTTTGCAACTTCGTGTTGTTATTAACGACTATAGTACTCAAGCACAGTTTCAAATTTGAGGAATTGCTCATCATTTTTTGGCTTCGCGACTACCTCAGCTTTCATTTGCTCTGGAGAGAGTTTGAACCAAGTTGGGTAAGAACGATCCTTCATGTTTTTTGCGTAGTCAGTAAAGAGTGCAGAACCTCGACTTCCCTCTCGTACAGCGATAATATCGCCAATGTGTACTTGTTGAGACGGAATAGTCGACTTTTTACCATTAACAGTAAAGTGGCCGTGAGAAGTCATCTGGCGAGCTTGTCGACGAGTTGGAGCAAATCCAAGACGATACACGACATTGTCGAGACGAGTCTCGAGGAGTTCGTTGAGCTTGTCTGTTACTGGCATACCTTTTGTATGACCTGCAGTTTTAACATAATTTTGTAGCTGCTTTTCGCTAATACCGTATGAAAAACGAACTTTTTGCTTTTCAAGCAACTGGAGTCCGAATCCAGAAGGAGCCTTAGGGCGCTTTGCATTTGCTCCACCGCGAACAGTCTTTTGCTCAACCGCAGCAAATTTTTGTGTTTGACATTTTTCAAACACTCCAGCTCCTAAACGACGACACATTTTGTATTTTGCAACTGTTTTCATATTTATACTCTTCGAGGTTTCTTAGGCTTCGGGCCGTTGTGTGGCACAGGGGTTCTATCCTTGATTGATAATAGTTCAATTCCTAAGGCTACAAAGGCTCTGATTAATGGTTCTCGGCCTGAACCAACACCTGTAACTACAGCGTGTACCTCTTTGATACCAGCTGCCACCGCTTTTTCGGCTAGTACTTCCCCTACTTTTGAGGCTGCAAAAGGAGTTCCTTTTTTTGCACCCTTAAATCCAAGTGAACCGCTAGAAGACCAAAAAATTACATTCCCTTTTAGGTCACTAACTACAGCTTTCGTATTGTTAAAGGTAGACTCAATAGAGAGCATACAAGTAACAACCTTTTTCTTTGAGGTTTTTGCTGTAGCAGAGGTGTGCGCCTTTGCGTCGACCAACTGTCCTTCTTGAGTTGCAATTCTTTTTTTACCCATAATTATGTTTTACTCTCCTTACGACGACCACTCGCCATAGTATTACGAACATTACCACGAACTGTGCGAGAGTTGGTCTTTGTTCGCGGTCCTTTTACAGGAAGTCTCTTCATATGTCGAATACCACGGTAAGTCTTAATGTCTTTTAAACGCTTAATATTTGAAGCAACTTCACGCTTTAAGTTCCCTTCGATTGTCATTTCTTCCACAAGTTTGCGAATAGCATTCTCTTGATCAATAGAAAGATCTTTTGATTTTGTCCCCGGATCTACTTTAACCTGTTTTAAAACTCTATTAGCTGTAGCGCTGCCAACTCCATAAAGGCTCGTAAGAGCTATATCTAGTCGCTTTTCATTTGGAATAGTAATACCGAGAATACGCATTTTATTGTTTTTGTTTATGTTTAGGGTTTTCACAGATCACGACCAAATGGCGATTGCGTTTTACAATCTTGCATTTTGCGCACATTTTTTTGACTGTTGATTTTATTTTCATTAAAGATACGAAAAAACCTGACTTTTTAGAGCGGGGCTATTATATACTACTTATATCCTTCTGACAATACGCCCTTTGCCACCATAGGGATCCTGCAGTACTTCGACAGTATCTCCAACCAGCACTTTGATGCGATTTAACCTCATTTTCCCAGCTAAATAAGCCACTTGGACTGTTCCATTTTCAAGCTCGACGCGGAACATAGTATTTGGAAGGGCTTCTTGGATAGTGCCCTTAACAACATTTTGCTGATCTATCATGAGTTACAAAGGTTATAATACTATACTCTCGAATAATGGTCAACAAGTTACTGCGTTTCAACAGTAAAGAAGCGGTCTTGTTTAGGGAAAAAGGGTGCCCAGAAGGGGGTGAGGCGAAATCGAGCGAATTCTATTTCTGGGAAAGAGCTTATGACAGAATCAAATTTATCTCTTCCGCCACCAAGTAGTGCTTGAATAATTTTTTCTGATTGGGCCTTGGTGATAATTGTCCCCTGTCCAGAAATTTTCAGTGATATGGTACTAGGAGGAGTTTGTGAACTTGTTGGAATTGCGCTCATTGGGATGACAGATAAAGCTAAAATATTTGGAATAGCAACATTGGTGTACGATTGGTCACTCAGGACTTCTTTAGCAATTGCCACCTCAAAAAGTTCTTGTGGTATTAGATATGTTAGCATGTTGCCCTTTATTTTAGCGCTAAATTTTACTCCCTCTCCAACAAGGGCCAGACTGTCAGTATCGATAGAAATAAATTGTAAGTCCGGATAAGTTATAAACCCACTTGGTACTTGCGCACGGGTTTCTCTTCGTAATCTTTCAGAGAGTTGTGTTTTTAATGATTCCAAAAGAGCAGGACGCTCAGCATCTGAGACGGTATGCCGCATACCAGTTTCTCCACCAGTAAATTCGCCGACACTTCGTGCATAAACTCCCGTTTTCTTTGCCCCACTATAGCCTGAAATAGTAAGAGAGAGACCTTTTGAGTTGTAAGTAGGGCCGGCTTCCATAGCAACAATTGCTACAGAAGGCGATGCTCCAGCTACCTTTTTCTTTTTAGCATCAGTAGTATACCCAGGTATGACTACGCTTTGTGCAGTTGTATAAGTTTTACCGTTTTGTCCGACCAGACGCGTTCCATTTTTTAGTGCTATCGAGCTCTTTGTGTATTCATTAAGGAAAACCACACTTCCCTTAGCCTTACCAGTGACTTGGGTAAGTTCAGAACCAAAAATTTCTCTGTTTATTTCACTAGTTACTGTCATTGTTTGAAACGAAAGCCGTTTGGAATCAATATTTGTCTCGTGCGGAAGCTCCAGTAGCATACCTTCAACAGTAAAAGGAATATGACGCTCTGTAATAATAATTTTGGCCCGTACTAGGTAAATACCTGCTATGTAAATAGTGGTCAGGCTGAAAATAAGCAAGCCAAAGAAAATAAAACGACGACGGTTGTTTCGTTTGCTTTGTGGTTCGGTAGGTACAAACGAATGTATGGATACATCTTGGGGCTCTTCTTGCTTGGGTTGCTCTTTCCTAATTACATCGTACAGCTTCATGTGTTCAGTGTACTATAAGACTCGTGTTGCAAATAATGCTCCAATTCCTAAGGTGTCATCAACTTGTTCAGGATCAAGAGACGAAATGTGTTCTTTAAATGTTGGGTTATCAAGAATGGTTAGTGTCAGTGCTGTCGCGCCTACTGCATGAGTTATAAAAGGATCGTGTTCGATGTACGCTGAGAAAAATAAAGAAAATGGAGTAAGGGAGACAATGTATATATTACTGGGTATTTTGACAATTTGGCTGCCGTCACCGCCTATATGTTCAACTAATGCCTTCCCCCAAATTTCACCTGAAGCTTCAAGTGACTTCTGAACATTACTAGTCATTATGGCGCTAAGTTTGCCAAGACGGAATGTTTCAATTAATGCCCGAGTTTCTGACAGAGTGGTGCGGTTTGTGGAAGCAATTTGCCTGTATAGTTCGTAAAATCCAACAGGAAAAGACTGTTGGTAAAGGAACAAATCATTTTTTATAAATGCTATATCAGATGTCTCTTCACCGATGTCCACAATCATAACTTCACTTGGTGCTTTTAGAAAATCTCTAGCCACAATAAATGTGGCGTAAGGACTGGTGGTGAACTGAATGTGAGCTCCACCATAGCCTTTATGTATGTGTTCTTTGAAGCCTTCAATTATTTGCCTTGGTGAGACTGTTACAGTTAGAGAAACTTCCAAGCTTTGTGTTTTTTTACCAAAAGGATTATTGGTTGTGTAGCCGTTTAGTGTAATCTTGGTAATTTGTTTTTCGATAATAGTACCCTCCTTACCCATGGAGCCAAAGCGCCCCATGTCATGCTCAAGCACAAAAGTGATCTCCTTATCTATAAGTGAATCAATAAGTTTTTGTGTACAAATAAAAGAGGTAGTTTTTGTATATATAATAGTTCGTGACTGTGATAGAAACCATGGAGATGCTAAAAGTACGTGTACATCCTTTGGTTTGTGATTATCAGCCTTATGCAATGTGCTTATAACAGCATCAATATTTGTTAGTGCGCTGGAGACAAATTGTTCGATGTTGATATCAGGCTTTGGTTCTGTAAATACTCTAGTACTAGCTAAAATTGAAACATGAGGGTTATCCTCACGCCCCTTCGGGATAAGAGCATGAGCGCCAGCTATAGAGCTTGAACTAATATCAAATACTGCTATTGGAACCATCTTTGAATTAGCTTTTGGCATGTGAATATAGTATAGCACCACGCTCAGGAGCTTTGCATTATTTTCTTCCTGCGGATGCCTGTGCAGAATCCTCGGTGCAAAAATAATACAAAGTTCCCTCGCCCCGTAAAAGGAAATCTCTTTTTGATAAATTTAAAGTAAAACTGCCTTAATACGACGGATGCCAGCAGAAGAAGCTTCTTCTTTTTGGATTTTGAATGTGCCAAGAACTCCGGTATTTGATACATGTGGCCCACCACAAAACTCTTTGGATATAGGTTTGCCTTCTTTGTCTTCGATAAAATAAACTGAAACAATATCCGGGTATTTGACTCCAAATTCCATTTCAGCACCAATCTTTTCTGCTTCTACTTTCGGCATATCAACTTTTACCACTGCTAAATCTTGTCTGATCCAATCGTTGACCTTATCTTCTACTTTCTTTTTTTCTTCATCAGTGAGTTTTCGATCAAAGTTGAAATCAATTCGAAGCCTCTCCTCCGTAATATTAGAACCTCTTTGATGAATATCTGAACTAACTATTTCTTGTAGAGCCTTGAGTAGTAAGTGGTGCGCAGTGTGAAGTTTGGTAGTTTGCTCGTTAGTATTTGCCAGTCCCCCCTTAAATTTTTGCTCTGATCCCGAGCGAGATAGGTCTTGGTGTTTTCTCATTTGCTTATCAAAAGCCTTACGATCAATATTAATCCCTTGAGCTGCTGCGATTTCTTCAGTGACTTCAATTGGGAAACCATAAGTAGTAGCTAAAATAAATGGATCAGTTCCCTTTTCAAATTCTTTTAGGCCAGTCTCGAGACTCTTTTGAAATTTTTCTAATTCATTTTTGAAAATATCATTCTGTGCCCCTAACCCACTTTCAAGTTCTGGGTATTGTTCTTTGTATTGGTCTGCGAAGAATCCACGGATTGTGACAAGCACCCCTTGTGTCAGACCCAGTACATCTGCCTGGACAGCAGCACGGCGAATGAGTCGGCGCAAGATGTAACCTTGGTCTTTATTACTTGGACTTACTCCATCAGCTATTAAGAATGTAGCTGTGCGTATATGGTCAGCAATTATCCGCGCGCTCCTTAGGTTGTATTCTGGTTTTCTAGTGTTGCTGTGTATAAATTCCATGACTGTAGAGAAGGCATCATTTTCATAAACATTATTTTTACCTTGTACAACCATTGAAATCCTATCAAGTCCTGAACCTGTATCGACATTTCTCTGTGAAAGCTTGCCGACTACTTTACCACCC
>JBBUBB010000074.1:0-3623 GCA_038058445.1 Patescibacteria group bacterium | reverse complement strand
CTACCTCCATCCCCAATAGGAAATCCGGGGTTGGCTTCGATTGAAGCAGCGCTCAAACCTAAAGGTTCTCCGTATTTGTATTACTTACACGACAGTAGTGGGGCTATTCATTATGCCAAAACATTCACTGAGCACCAAAGTAATATTAGGAAATATTTGAAATAATATGTTACAACAACCACTAGCTTTTATTGATATAGAAACTACAGGACTCGACAGGGATACTCATGAAATTATCGAGCTCGCGGCAGTTATTACCCGTATGAAAGATGGTGAGCTCGTGGTGACAGACCAGATTGACCTGAAAATACAACCCAAGACTATTGAAACTGCTGAACCACAAGCACTTCGCATCAATGGTTACAACGAGACGGACTGGCTTTTTGCTGTCTCGCTTGAAGATGCTATGAAACTTTTTGCACAAAAGACAGAAGGGGCAATATTTGTCGCCCACAATCTGACATTTGACTATGGTTTTGTTGAGACCGCTTTTAAAAGGACTGGTATTGAAAACAAAATGCATTTCCATAAACTAGATACCATCTCTCTAGCCTTCGGCGTACTACATCTCAGCGATGATCCGGGGAAACTCTCACTGCGAGTATTGGCCGAAAAATATGGCATCAAAAATAAAAAAGCGCATAGTGCCTTTGCCGACGCTTATGCGCTTTATGAGGTGTTCAAGAAGTTAATGAATTTGAAATAAAAAAGCCCCAACATTAATTTGAGGCTTTCAGCCCTAAGGCTAATACTTTTTCAGTAAGTAAATCTACATCCCTCTTATATAAGGGATCTTCCTCCATTTTTTCTTTTACAACAGCTATTGCGTGCAAAACCGTACTATGATCTCTCCCGCCAAAACTTTGACCGATTTCTTTCAAAGAAAGCTTTGTGAAAATCTTTGCAAGATGCATGGCAGTATGTTTTGCTTGTATAACTTTCTCCTTTCGATTTGAAAGCTTCATCTTGTGCACAGGAACATTAAAGAACTGGCACACAATCAATTGAATTTTCCCAATTTCTGCGTCCGGACTCTCATTACTTTTAATGGAGACCTTTGTAACCAAACTACCAAGTACTTCTTTTAAACCTTTTTGGTTGTATTCTTTTTGTCGAGTAATAACCCCTAGTTGTAGAAGTTTCTTGCTCAATTCAGAACAACCAGTAAAACCAATAATTTTAGATTTAATGTTAGGAATAATTTCCTTGATTTCGTTGACGAATGCTTCAATATTTGAAACTGCCATGTTGTTCAAACTTGGAACCTCAAAGTTTATAATGATTAGATCCCAAGTATTGAGTCGAAGCTTTTCAAAAAGGCTACCTATATCTCCCACTAGCGCAAATCTAATATTAGGATCTTTCATTTGAAGCCTTAATGAACCTACTAACTGTTGACGGTACATGTCTCCATTTTCCAGTATTAATATATTTCTATCCATGTTTTCAATTTTTCTTTACTCTAAACTTAAATATGCATTTGTCAAGATTATGCTAATATGTCCTTTGTGAATAAAGCTAAGAAAAGAATCTTTGTTGGAATATCAGGCGGAGTGGATAGCTCTGTTGCGGCTTATTTGCTTAAACAACAAGGTCACGATGTTCATGGCGTCTTTGTGAAGACTTGGTCGCCAGAATGGTTACCGTGTACCTGGATAGATGAAAAGCGTGATGCCATGCGTGTCTGTGCTGCTCTTGATATTCCGTTCCACTTTCTAGATGCTGAAGAAGATTACAAAAGAGGTGTAGCAGATTACATGATTGCTGAGTATCGAGCAGGTCGTACACCCAATCCTGATGTGCTTTGCAACAAAGTTATCAAGTTTGGTGTCATGTGGGAATATGCTAAAGCCAACGGTGCTGAAGCTATTGCTACCGGTCACTACGCCCAAACTGATGGAGAGCATCTAATGAAGGGCACTGATAAGTCAAAGGATCAATCATATTTTCTCTGGATGCTTAGAAAAGAAGAACTGAAACATATTTTGTTTCCAATAGGACATTTACAAAAAGGTGAGGTCAGGAAAATTGCTGAGAAAGCTAATCTCTTCACAAGTGAGAAAAAAGATAGCCAAGGCATTTGCTTTCTCGGAGATGTTGATATGCGTAAGTTCTTATCTCACTATATAGAGCAGAAAAAAGGGCCTGTTATAGATACTAAAGGAAGTGTAGTAGGGGAACACGACGGCATTTGGTTTTACACACTCGGTGAGCGGCATGGTTTTCGTTTAAATAAACAAACTACCAACCAAAAACCTTACTACATTGTTGAAAAGCAGATTGAAAGCAATACCCTAGTTATTTCTCATAGTCCTATGCTAAAAACTAAAAGTAAGAAACAAATAGTAGCCATCAGAGACACTTCATGGTTAGAAAATGTAGCAAGGCTAAACCTTGCTACATTTGAGGCGCAAATTCGATATCATGGAGAACTAATCCCTGCAAAAGCCATAAATGACCACACTGTAGAGCTCACATACCCAGGTGTCATCGCCGAAGGACAATCCATAGTTTTTTACCAAGGCGAAAAGCTTATGGGTGGGGGAGTAATAGATAAAACTAATTAGTTACAGTATACTTATCTCCATATGGAACAATTTTTAAATAACGAAATGTTTATTCGCCTTTTTATAGCTATGGTCCTCGGTATTGCCCTTGGATTTGAACGCTTTATAGCTGGTAAGCCTGCTGGCATTCGAACATACACCCTCATCTCACTTGGCTCAGCACTCTTTGTTATCATTTCTCAACAAGTTACTGCTGCCTCTGGACTTTACAATTTTGACCCACTTAGAGTCGCGGCGCAAATAGTGGCAGCTGCGGGATTTCTAGGTGTTGGAGCGATGTTCCATAGAGACAACAAAGTTATAGGCCTGACAACTGCTAGTGGTATGTGGGTAGCGGCCGGTGTCGGGGTGGCTTGTGGTTTTGGTTTTTACTCCTTAGCTGTTGTTGTAACTTTTTTAGCAATTTTTACTCTTGTTGTCCTGTGGTTCATAGAAAAACAAATCAAGAAATTTTCACGGCAAGATGACCCAACTGATTATTCTCTCTAAGAGCAAATATGCTAGAGTACTTAAATGAAATCCTCTGAGGTACGCAAACGATTTTTAGACTTTTTCCAAAAGCGCGGGCACGCGTTACTTCCAAGTGCTTCTTTGGTACCCAAGAACGACCCGTCAGTACTCTTCAATACAGCAGGGATGCAACCTCTCGTGCCGTATCTGATGGGGGAAAAACACCCTTCTGGTAAAAGACTTGTTAGCTGTCAAAAATGTGTTCGTACCGGCGATATTGAAGAAGTTGGAAATAATAAAAATCTAACTTTTTTTGAAATGCTAGGCAACTGGTCTCTTGGAGACTACTTCAAGGAAGAAGCTATTGGCTGGAGTTACGAGTTTTTGACTTCCAAGGAAGAGGGACTGGGTCTTGATCCAAAAAGATTATATGTAACTGTATTTGAAGGAAATGATGACGCACCGCGAGACCTAGAGGCCGTAGAAATCTGGAAAAAGTTTATTCCTGAAAACAGAATCTATTTTTTACCAAAGGAAAACAACTGGTGGAGTCCCGGAGACAATGGTCCATGTGGTCCTGATACTGAAATGTTTTATGATGTCACC
>JBBUBB010000073.1:0-4801 GCA_038058445.1 Patescibacteria group bacterium | reverse complement strand
GAAATCTGCGCGTATCGTCGGTGATGTGATCGGTAAGTACCACCCCCACGGTGACACATCTGTCTACGATGCTATGGTTGGCCTTGCGCAAGAGTTTTCTACTCGATATCAGCTTGTACAAGGGCAAGGTAACTTTGGTTCAATAGACGGAGATGGCGCGGCAGCCATGCGTTATACCGAGGCTCGTATGTCGAAAATCTCAAGTGAACTCCTTCGGGATATTGAAAAAAATACTGTTGATTTTCGCCCGAACTATGATGCTACTCGTAAGGAGCCATCAGTATTTCCAACAACACTTCCAAACCTTTTACTAAATGGGACTTTGGGTATTGCTGTCGGGATGGCAAGTAATATCGCTCCGCATAACTTAACTGAAGTAGTTGATGCTTGTCTTCACATGATAGAGAACGATGATGCTACCAACGAAGATTTGGCAGAGATCGTAAAAGGGCCGGACTTCCCAACAGGGGGGCTAGCATTTAATAAAGCCGACATAGTACACGCACTATCTACTGGGCGTGGCGGAGTAGTGTGTCGTGGTGAAGCAGAAATAGTAGAACAAAAAAATGGTTTATACCAGATCACAATTACTTCTCTTCCATACAGAGTTATCAGAAGCAATTTCGTTGAATCTATTGCAACACTCGTGCAAGAGAAAAAGCTCGAGGGTATCAAAGGTCTTGAAGATCATTCAGCCAAAGATATGCGCGTAGTTGTCACACTTAAAAACGGAGTTAATCCACAAAAGGTTCTTAACTATTTATATAAGCACACCCAGCTTCAACAAACTTTCCACTACAACATGGTAGCGCTTGTTGACGGTGTACCTGAGACACTTTCTCTAAAGTCCATACTGAGCTCGTTTATTGCACACCGAGAGAACATAGTGCGTCGTCGTAGTGAATTTGATTTACAGAAGGCCAAAGACCGAGAGCATATTTTGCTCGGACTTAAAAAAGCGCTCGACCATATTGATAAAATCATCACTTTGATTAGGGGATCCAAAGATGCTTCAGTAGCCAAGCTCAATTTGATGAAAGATTTCAAATTCTCTGATTTGCAAGCTACCGCAATTTTGGAAATGCGTTTACAAAAGCTCGCTGGGCTAGAACGCAAAGCTGTAGAACTAGAATTAAAAGAAAGACAGGATTTCATTGCACAGATGGAGGAGCTTCTGGGGAGCGCCAAAAAGATTTTTGCAGTTATCGCCAAGGAATTACAAGAGGTAAAAGAAAAGTATGGTGACGAAAGAAAGACCAAGATAATGAACGGTGGTACTAACATGATCTCTGATGAAGATTTGATCCCGGAAAAAGAAACTGTCCTTGTTTTTACTGCTGGAGGGTATGTAAAGAGGACTGATCCAAGCGAATACAAAATACAACGCCGTGGTGGAGTGGGGGTTATTGATCTTGAAACCAAAGAAGAAGATTTTGTCACGCAACTTCTCACTACCAACACTCACAGTGATCTGCTGTTCTTCACTAACAAGGGTAAGGCTTATCAAATCAAAATGTATGAACTTCCTGAAGGCAAACGCGCGACCAAAGGTAAGAGCATTATGAATTATTTGTCGCTAGCCGGGGACGAAAATGTCACTTCAATTTTGGCGGTACCAAAGTCAGCTAAAGCTGAAAAAGCCTCTCTCATGCTTGTGACCAAAAAGGGTGTGGCCAAGAAAGTCTCTTACGATAGTTTCAAAGATGTGCGTCGTAGTGGCATTATCGCTATCAGACTTGATGCTGGGGATGAACTTGAAGCAGTCTTGCGTGTACACAAAGGACAAAGTGTAATACTTGCTACATCGGAAGGTCAGTCAATCCGCTTTAGTGAAGCCGACATAAGAGAAATGGGTCGCACTGCTGGTGGGGTAAGAGCGATGAAACTTGGCAAACACGACAAACTTATTTGCGCTGATGTTATTGAACAAGAAGAGAAAACTTACATGCTCATCATGGGGGAAAATGGTATCGGCAAAAAGACAGCTATCAAAGAATACAAAATTCAAAAGCGTGGTGGCTCTGGTATCAAAACTGCTAAGATTACTACAAAAACAGGCAAGCTAATGGTCGGGAAAATTGTACAAGATGATATGGAAATAGTGGCCATGTCCAAAAAGGGGCAAGTCATCCGTGTGGATCTCAATACCATCCCATCTTCTGGTCGTCAAACTCAAGGCGTGACTATTATGAAGCTCCGAGCGGGGGATACGCTGGCGTCAGTTACTTGTTTGTAACCGATTCGTAAAAAATACTAATCTCATAAAGCTGTCGGTGTTTTTCTGCTGAAAAACAACCTGATTCTCGGCTCAGTCAGCCTCGAAACACACCTTTATGAAATTAGTATTTTTTACTCGCTTAAGAGAAATAAAAACTGCTATACTATACATATGTTCATGGCTCCGGCTCAAACGCTCTCTGCTTGCAATCTACAGGTCACTGACTCTGTGGCTGACTTTGGGGCCGGATCTGGATTCATGGCTCGCGCTGTCGCTGAGATGTTAACCAGCGGCAATGTATTTGCTGTTGAGATCAACCGAGAACTTGTTTCTCGCATGTTGCATGACGCAGACGAGAACAAGCTGAAGAATTTTCATCCACTTTGGGGAGATATTGAAATAGAGGGCGGATCAAAATTGGATAATGGTAGTGTTGACATGGTTATCTTGTCCAATATTCTTTTTCAAATTGATGACAAGAGAGGTGCTCTAAAAGAAGCAACAAGGGTATTAAAAAATGGTGGTCGGGTCCTTATCATAGATTGGCAGGAATCTTTTGGTGGTCTTGGTCCTGTGCCAGAGAGAGTCTTTACCAAGATGCAAGCAGAAGAGCTCGCCAAGAGCATCGGCCTCACCAAACTCTCAGATGGGCTACCAACCGGGGATCATCACTATGCTATACTTTTTAAGAAATAATTAAAATGAAGTTTTCATTTCAGACATTCTTAATAGGACTATTTATTGTTGCTTTCATCGGCGCTATTCTTATTTTCTCTGGTGTTATAAAAGTAGGTAAATCTTCTAATTCTGGAGTAGTTACCAGAGTAACAGTTTGGGGGACATACCCACAAAGTATAGTAGTACCATATACAGAAAAACTTAGTACTCAAGACAAAACTTTAAGTATTTCTTATACGGAAAAGTCCAGCACCACTTTCAAAAATGACCTAATCAATGCTTTGGCAAACGGAGCGCCACCTGACTTGGTGTTAATAGATGCAAACAATCTCTTTTCGTTTCGTGACAAGTTGTATGTTATTCCTTATGCTACATATAACGAAAGGCTGTATCGAGACTCTTATGTTGATGGTGCCTCATTATTTCTAAACAAAGAGGGGGTTATGGCAGTTCCGTTACTTGTTGACCCGCTTGTGGTTTATTACAACAAGGACCTTTTGGCTGGACAAAATTATGTAGTCCCTCCTTCATCTTGGAGTGGTTTAGTTGCCTCATTACCTAAGTTTATTAAAAAGGATCAACGTGGCGCTATAACTGCGAGCGCGATTGGGCTTGGGGAATTTGCTAATGTTAATCACTACAAAGACATTCTTTCAGCACTATTTTTACAAACTGGTGCACCAATTGTTACTCTCAATACAAATACTGGCCTTTATGAACAAAAGCTTTCTACTTCCTCAGAGGACGGCCAGTCTCTTCCGGCGGCCGATGCTCTAAATTTTTATTTAGGGTTTTCTAACCAAGCCACGGACAGATTTTCATGGAGTCGGACATTACCTAGTACCTTGGATATGTTTCTCTCTGGAAAGAGTGCCTTCTATATAGGTCGAGCTAGCGAACTTTTCACAATTCAGTCCCGTAATCCAAATCTCAACTTCGATGTAACAACTTTTTTTCAGCCGGATGACGCAATAAGGCCAATTACCTTTGGAGCCTATAGTGGGGCCGGTATTATTAAATCCAGCCCCAACTTTACTGCCTCTTATACAGCTCTTGGTTATCTCACCAGTAAAGAATTTGTGCAATATCTTTCAGGTACCACAGCACTTCCTAGTGCAAGGCGTGATTTGCTACTAACTTCACAACAAAACCCATATGTTCAAGTCTTTTTCAAGGCCGCTCTTTCAGCTTTTGGTTGGCCAGATGTTGATCAGAATGCCACCGAAACCGTCTTTCGTGATATGATTAGAACAGTAAACAGTGGAGCTAATACTCCAACACAAGCCATATATGAAGCGTCTCGCAATCTACAGTCTATTGTTCGTTAGCCTTTGCTTTGTTTTACTAAGTGGTGTTATCTCAACACCCATTTTTGCTCAGGTTCTTCCTGATTGTATAAAGAACCAAGCAACACTAAAACCAACTCAAGACAAGAATAAATATGAATATACGGATGATGTATTCGGTAAGATGTATTTATCTATTTCAGATAAGAAGTTTCAAGGTATAGGTACAGCATTTAATGGCTCATGGCAGTGTCAGAATAATGGCGATATTGCTATATACCCTGACAAGATTACTCCAAGCCCTACCCAAACATACGACCCAAAAGCGACGACTACAAACACAGAAAAAATTGTAGAAGGTGATGGTACATGTAATGACGGTATAGACAACTCTGTACCATCGGATGGTAAGGCGGATTATTATGGAGTTGATACAGACAAAGATGGGATATTAGACCTCGAGCCTGACCCATCATGTATTGCCCCAGGGGGGACTGAGAAAGCTGACATTTCAAACAGTAGACTTATTTCTTGCTACAACTACTGTACTTTTTCCGATGTACTCAAAACCATCAACAACATTATTACTTTTCTTATCACTACAATCTTTATACCGATT
>JBBUBB010000072.1:0-4534 GCA_038058445.1 Patescibacteria group bacterium | reverse complement strand
AATGGTCACAGTATCTAAAAGTTCTGGATTCTCGCCCAAAGTATCGAAATCAACCACTACACAAAACGGTGTACCGATCTCATCTTGCCGTCTGTAACGCTTCCCGATGTTGCCATTGTCATCCCAAACCACAGCGCCAAAGGTCTTTTTCAAACTCACAAATATTTCTCTGGCCTTTTCAACAAGTTCTGGTTTGTTTTTAAGGAGTGGAGAAACACAGACTTTCACAGGTGCAATAGATGGTGCAAAAGATAAATATATGCGTGCGTCATCCCCTTCTCCATCTGTCTTATACGAATCTGCTAAAACTGCAAGAACTAGTCGGTCAACACCGAAAGTTGGCTCTATGCAGTGTGGGGTAAATCTCTCTTTTGTTTCTTCGTCAAAGTAGTTTAGATCTGTACCGCTAGCCTTAGAGTGAGCCTCCAAATCATAGTCTGTACGATAAGCAATGCCTAGTAATTCTTTCTGCCCAAACGGAAAATCATATTCTGTATCAACACTGCGCTTAGAATAATGAGCCCTGTCTGCTTCTGGCACTTCTATTGTATGAATCTTATCTTTCGATAGGCCTATACTCTCAATAAACCGAAGCTGTTCTTGGTATAAGGCATCAAATGTTTCGTCAATTGCCTTTTTGTTTCTGGGGTCAACAAAATACTCTATTTCCATTTGTTCAAACTCACGAACTCGAAAAATAAAATCTCGTGGCGCAATCTCGTTTCTAAAAGCCTTCCCGATCTGCGCCATACCAAATGGAAGCTTTGGTGAAAAAGTATCCAAAATATTTTTAAAATTTACAAATATCCCTTGAGCTGTTTCTGGACGAAGATAAGACACAGAATCTGAATCTTCACTGGCGCCAATATTTGTCTTGAACATCATATTAAATTGTCGTGCTGGTCCAAATGTCCCCTTCTTGTTGCAAGACGGACAAATAGAAGTATCTATCTGATCTTCTCGAAAGCGTGTCCTACAATTACTGCACTCTACCATCGGATCATTGAACCCTGACACATGCCCACTGGCTTGCCAGACTTTTTGATTCATCAAAATAGCGGCGTCTATTCCATACATATCGCTACGATCTTCAACGAACTGTTTCCACCACAAATTCTTAATATTATTTTTAAGTGCAACCCCTAGTGGACCATAGTCAAAAGTCCCAGCTAGTCCACCATAAATCTCAGAGCCTTGGAAGATAAAGCCACGGCGCTTACAGAGACTGATGATTTGTTCCATTGTTGGCTTATTCATAAAGTATGGTTATGGTAACACCTTTTCCTTACCTGCGGAATAGGCAGGGTCAGAGCTGAGAACGCTGGTAAGAGGGGGCCTGGTAGTAGTAATAGGGGTATTGGCGACAGTATCAGTAGCAGAAATAGTGGTTTCCCCAAGAAGCTCAAGTGGGCTTTCTATCTGATTTTTATGCGGTTTAACTTTTATTTGGAATGATAGCTGGCGTGATCCAGTAGTGGCACCAACAGCCTTTGGTACTCCGCCTATAGCCCAGGACACAACCCTTGTTTCAGGGTTGTAAGAAACTATTTCTGACTGAGGAAAAGTAACTCCTGCCCACACTACCCCAAGCGGTAGCACCGCTGAAGCGCTGGCACCACTTAGGGGGTTTTCAGTTGGTTTCATTGTCCAACTAATAGTGTACGAAGTTTCTTGTAAAGCCTTAGGAGGAAATGGCCCAGTATTTTTTATTGGTCCAACAGAATAGAGTGCCCCTGCGGCAAATTGTAGGCGTGAAGCAAAACGAATTATTTTTTGATCAATATTTGTAATACTATCCTCCAAAAAGTCTCGGTCTGGGAAAATCCCAGCAACTGATAACAGTAGTGTGATTTCGCTTACTCCTGAAACTTGTTTTGTTCCAAAACTAAATGCGAGCTCGCCCCTTGCTCCTGGCTCAAGAGTGCTAAGGCGCTGGCTTGAGTCTGTTGTCCATGTGAGAGTTTTTTCTATCGGGTCATAATACGAGCCGTCAGCCTTAATTGAATTAGTATCAATACTGTTACCAGAGAGAAAGAGGGTGAAAACAGGGTTTGCTACTCTTATTGACGAATTGTTTACAAAATTAACTGTGCCTGTTACATTGGAGCCGCTTGGAAGTGCGATGATATCTGAAGTACCACCATTAATATTGATCGTACTGGAAATAAAAGGCTGTTGAATTATGATACTATGCAGTGCTGAATTATATGAGACTGCAATACGAGAATCTGTTTCGCTGGTTCGTGATCCAACATAAATATGAAAAGCCTTTTCGTCTTGTTCCTCGCCGATAAGTCTCCCCTTAATAGCGATAGTACGCTCAGTCCCTTTTACTAAGTCTCCAAGAGCCCAAGTACCGGAACCTGCTATGGTTGAAGGAGTTGCGGAATCAAAAACATAGCCACTTGGATAATCTATGTGTACCAGTGCATTATCAAGTAGTGTGTCCCCAGAGAAAACTGTCCGAATGTTTATAGTAAATGGTTGATTAGAAACAATAGAAGACGGTGCATCTACTGTGAGTGCTACTGGAGACGAATTAATCATTACAGAAAAATTACTCTCTTTAATAAAAGTTGTGTTTGACCCTGCAAGTTTGTATTCAAGAGAAGAAGTAATGGTACGACTTGTGCCCTGCTCTCCGTAAAGTATGACTTGAAATCCCTGTGTTTTTGTTTTTCCTGAGGAAATAGTACCTAGAGCAATTTTAGTGCGCTCTAAATTGGCTTCACCGGTATCAGCAGAGCCCTTGGGATACGAAAGAGTTAGCTGAGCTTCTACTAGATCTGCTGCATTTTTGTTAGCAATATCAACTTGTATCGGAAGGGCTTCCCCGCCGGAGACAAACGAATTCCCCAGTATGATCATCTCAACATTTTTACTCGAAAGTGTAATAGCACCTCGGTAAATTGAAAATAGTGCCCCCCCAAGTGCCATTAAAAAAAGAACGAAAGAAACAATAAAAAAGCGCTTGAACCCAGAAACGGTAGGTACTTTTGGTCGCTCTTTTGGTGGTAAATCATTTTCTCCCCAAACAGAATCAACCTTGCTTTTTAAGGGTCGCAAAATGCCATAGGTACGCTTTGGCACACTATCTGGGTCACGGGCGTAAAGGCGTTGCTCTAGGTCTGCTATATGATCAACATTGTCGTCAGGCATCGTCTTTATAGTATAACACTAAAGGTGTGTACGATTTATGGCGTCGGTTACATCTTTGATAAGTCTTTTGGCCACACTTTCTGGTAAATCAACAATCTCCAGAAGATTTACATCGAACAACTCGTTAAGGTCTGGAGTAAGCTCAAGATAACCAAGCAATACTAAAATTTTCCAAAGTACTATTGTGTCAAAAAATGGTGCATTGATAGATGGCTCACTAACTACGTTCATAGTTGAGACTAAGTGCTCAAAAAGTTTTGGTTCAGGTCCTTCTTCTATACAAAATCGCTCTACCAGAGAAAGTGCTCTTATATACGAACGCGCACGAAGTTTGTCATAGTCACCCGCAAAAGGATTTTTCTGTATTTGGGCACTGGTCAATCTCCAGACATCCCTGCCCTTAACCAGGTCGGCGCCAATGTAACAATAGTCGGTAATATGTGATCGCAATTTTGCCCCACTCTTCCTAACCCCCTGCACAGTCGCTATGATCAGCCCATACTCCCTAGTAAATAACCACACCCGCTTATTGGCCTCCCCTCTCTCTATGCTCTTCAAAACAAACGCTTCACTGTGATGTATTGGGTGCATAACAGAAAAATTGTATCACAACAAACCCTGTGTATTCTTCTACTGTTTATTATTTACGGTCGTGAATAATAAACATACACATCAAATGTTGTTTTTCATACCAAACCGTTTCAATAATTCTTGTTCTCCATCTACTTCGGAAGAAACAATATATCGTATATTTTTCCCAAACCGCATATCAGTACGCAATAGCATAATATACTCCTGACAGTCGTGCGGGTATATCCATACACTCCTTTGTAATTGTAGAAACCCATAATTCTTGAGCTCACGACGAAACTGATCTCGTTTTGACCGTGAGGATTCCCAAATATCAAACATGACAATTCGCCATTTACCGTCCCACTTTCTTTTTATATCCTTTTTCTGATAAATACGACTTAGGGTTTGGGTGCCTCTCTTGGTGAGTTTTAGTGTTACTTTTTCTCCTTTTATTTCTCGTTCAATCAATCCCAGGTTGATGAGGGTACTAAGTTTCTGCTTATAATAACTTCTTTTGTTGCGAATATCTCTCTTGAGATAGGGTGCAAATAATTTCAACAGGTTCGGCATAGCTATTGCGATAGTAAGAACCCCTGCAACTTGGATAGCCAACAATATCGTAACCCCCACTTTCCCAATAGTTTTGCGTTCTTTACTAAGCGGTATCATATCTTCAGTGTATCATTATTATTCACGACCGTGAATAATAATGAATGCTGTGACAGCTCCTAAGGGTTACTCGTACTTATAATTGTAAGTATCGAGGTCTATGCGGGTAAAATCAATCAGCTTTTTTGCTTCG
>JBBUBB010000071.1:0-2704 GCA_038058445.1 Patescibacteria group bacterium | reverse complement strand
AACTCCCAAGTAAAATATGACAGAAAAAACAACAAGATTGTATGAACTAGGTTTTATCCTTGTTCCTACAATCCCTGAACTCGAAGTCTCTCAAAAGGTAGACGCCCTCAAATCTCTTATCAAAAAAGAGGATGGGGTTGTTGCTACTGAAGGAGTACCAGAGTATATCGATCTTGCTTATACAATAGAGAGAACTATTGGCAGTAAGAAAAATAAATATTCACAAGGGTATTTCGGCTGGGTAAAATTTGAGACCACACCAGAATCTCTTGAAGCACTGAAGAAAGCTCTAGACATAGAAGAGATGTTGGTTCGTTATCTACTTATCAAGACAGACGCTGCCAATACAATTACATTTAAGAAACCAAAAATAGAAGCCAAGCGCGGAGATGCAACTAGTATCGACGACGCGGATCTTGCCAGTGATGAATCGGTCGACGATATTATCGCAGCTCACGAAGCCTTACCAGATCTTCTTCCTGAGATCGAACAGGACGGAGCAGTAGAGGAGAAAGAGGCAGAATAATAGCTCAATTCCAGAGGCTTGCACCTATTACCTATCACCTATAAACTAACAATATGTATCTAAACAAAGTATTTCTCATAGGGAACCTTACTCGTGATCCAGAGCTCAAAGCTCTACCTACCGGCACAAAAGTAGCAGCAATTGGACTTGCTACAAACCGCACATGGAAAGACCAAAGCGGAGCCAAGAAAGAAGCTGTTGAATTTCACAATGTTGTGGCTTTTGCCAGACAAGCTGAAGTGATTGCTCAGTACTGTAAAAAGGGAAGCTCGCTCTATATTGAAGGCAGGATTCAGACTCGTAGTTGGGACGCTCAAGATGGTACCAAAAAGTATCGCACAGAGATAGTGCTTGAGAATTTCCAGTTTGGTCCCAAAGGCGGAGGCTCTGGAGCTGGAGCGCCTACTACTGGCCCACATACTGAAGCTGAAGCCCCTCAAGCAGGAGCGAAACCCGATCTCGACACCATCGAATATCCTGAAGAAGAAATAAACTTAGAAGACATACCATTTTAATTTTTACAAATATGAAACAAGATTACTTTAACGCCAATAGTATTTCTCATATCGACTACAAAGATGTTGATAGTTTGAAGAAATTCTTAAATCCAAACGCTCGAATCAATTCTCGCAAGCGCACTGGCCTGACTGCCAAAAATCAGCGCTCACTCGCTGAAGCTGTCAAACGCGCCCGCTTCATGGCCCTTCTGCCATTCGTAGCGAATTAACAAAAAACCTCCTAAATGGAGGTTTTTTGTTTAGCTTACTCTCTCCACATACTCCCCAGTCTCACTATTGATTCGGATTTTTTCACCGACGGAGATAAATAACGGGACATTTATGGTCGCACCGGTTTCGAGGGTTGCGACTTTGTTGCCACCGGTGACACTCGCGCCTTTGATAGCTGGAGGAGCGTCGGTGACTTCAAGTTCGAGCTTGATAGGAATTTTTACTCCAATTACTTTCTCTTCATCTTCGTCGTCAGTATAAATAATAGTTTCAATTTCACTGTTTGTTTTGACGAAACGCATTCTGTCGCCGACTACTTCTTCTTTGAGTGTAAAACGGTTACTAGGATCTTTGACATCACAAAACCAAATCTCGCCTTTGTTTTTGTATAAAAATTTTACTGGGCGAGTAGTGATATCAGCCTCTTCCGCCTTTTCAGAGGATCCAAATGAGATTTCAGCTACACGACCCGTCAGGAGGTTTTTGAGCTTAGTTGCATTCACGGGCTTTCTTTGTTGCTTGCGAAAGACATGCGAAGAGAGCACCTCATGAGGCTGTCCATCCCACACAATAATTTTGTGTTCTTTGATTTCGTTATATTCAAGCATTGCCATAGGTCAGGATTGTAACTCAGTGGTTATAAAAAGTCCACACTAGTTTGCAAGAAAAATTTCCTATCGCCGTCGCGTAATTTTCTGCTGAAAATTCGCTCATTCTCGGCTCAGTCAGCCTACGAAAGACGGCTCAAGGATACTTTTTCCTTTAAACTATTCGCTTGCACTTTCTGCTACCACTTCCTTCATACGCTTGCGAACGTCTTTCATTATTTGATCGCGAATTTTTGGATTTTCTCGCATGAAGACGCGGGTGGCATCGTAACCTCGCCCTAGTTTTACTTCTTCTTTTCCTTCAGGCATGTACGAATAGGATGTTCCACTTTTTATTATGACACCAAGTTTTTCTCCGAGGGCAATCAATTCTCCTTCCAGAGAGATACCTTCACCATAAATAATATCGAATTCAGTTTGCTTGAAAGGGGAGGCGACTTTGTTTTTGACTACCTTTACACGAGTGCGAGAGCCGACAACTTCGTCACCTTTTTTGATTTGAGCAATACGACGAATATCGAGACGCACTGAGGTATAAAATTTGAGAGCTTTTCCGCCTGGCGTAGTTTCTGGGTTACCGAACATCACGCCGATCTGCATTCGGATTTGGTTTATGAAAATGACGACAGTTTTTGATTTGTGAACGATAGCGGTGAGTTTGCGGAGGGCTTGACTCATAAGACGTGCTTGTTTACCCATGTGTTGTTGACCCATGTCGCCTTCGATCTCGTCTTTAGGTGTGAGAGCGGCGACAGAGTCTACGACGATGACGTCGATCTTACCACTTCGAACAAGGGACTCACATATTTCTAACCCCTGCTCACCGGTTTCAGGTTGAGAAA
>JBBUBB010000070.1:0-1839 GCA_038058445.1 Patescibacteria group bacterium | reverse complement strand
GTACCAGAAATATATTGCTCTACCAAAAACGGTTGGCTATGTGACATCGACTCTTCTACTATTTGTGACAAATCAAGTGGAGTGAAGGCAAAAAATGTGTGAACCGAAGATCCTCCAGTCAGAGGCTTGACCACCCAAGGAGGCGCCATAGTTTTGTAAATGCGTGCTGTTGTCTCTGATACTGATTCAGAACCGTCAGGCATACATAAAATCGATATTGGTGTTTTTATACCAAGACTCTCTGCATGCTCCTTGGTAATTTTTTTGTTATAAGCCAGAGCCGAAGTCGCGACACCAGAACCGCTATATCGGATACCATAATCGTCAAGAAGTCCTTGTACTTTTCCGTCCTCACCAAATTCCCCATGGAGGGCATTCCAAATATAATCGACCGACTGTTGAGCCTTTTCAAGATCGGCTGGGATGCCTTTGATGTGGAGTACACCTTTTTTATCGAGAAGCATGTCTATGGCCTCAAACCCCGCTTCAGCTAGGGCCTGTTGTACTGCCCCACCAGTTTTAAGTGAGATATCGTATTCAGGACTTATGCCACCACGGAGAATACCAATGCGTTTCATTAAGTAGAAGTATAGCAAATTAAAAATCTTTTTAGGCAGGATTTTCCCTCACCTCTCGCCTTGTTAGTGAGGCAGGATTTGGCCACGAGTTACTAATTCGCTTCGCTCATAAGTACTCGCGACCCCGGCTCGCTCGCCTACGGCATCGCTGTGCCTTTCAAATCCTGCACGCAAGACATGCAGATGTCTTGCCCCGGCGCACAAAGCAAAAAACCCTAACAGAAATGTTATGGGTTTTTTGCTTTGTGCACCACACGAGACTGAATTACGAACACCTAAATTCTACAAATTATTCTCCCTTACATACTAATAAAAACGTGTTCTGGTATAACATTCTTGAAGAGTTAAAAGCTCTTGAGTCAATTATACATGCTTCTTGCCCTCGAGAGTAGAGATTTATTTAGGGGTGAACAAGATGAGCATATTGGAAAATGAGACATCATCGTGGATAAAAGCAACACTAAACCTTGCTCTTGTTATTGCGACATATAGCTTTGGTATATCCCCGGCTTTACTTAAATCGCCTGTCTTGAGGTATTTTGTTATTCCGCCTGTAGGATAAATTAAAACCCTATCAAATGTTTGACCCTTTGACAATCCAAAGTTCAGCGCATTTAACCCCTGGGTTTCTTCGCTAATCTTATACCGCAATACCCTCGGGTTATATCTATTTAAATATTCCTTTAAATTCTCTCTCTTTACAAGAAACAGTCCATCATGCTCAGTAGTATTAGATTGCCATTCCTGAGAACCAAATCAGGAGGAGCCGGGCAGCCCTCTATACCTTCCTTATCAGCCAGAATTCCCGCAACGGTGACTCTGGGCATTAGTACGAACACACGGCTCCTTGGGTTAGCAATTATCAATCAGGGTTGTTTAGTAGATTACTCAATTCACCTACATAAATCGTCCTGGTCGCCTTCGAAAGCAGACAAAATAATCACCAGCCTAGAGCCGTGTGTGCGGAGATATTGTATTAAAAACATTGTCCTGTCAATACCCCATGTTCATTACCAAACGAAAGAGTTCAAAACCCTTATTTCCGGTATTAAAAAACACTTTGAAACAAAAGATCTCACCGTATATACCGAACCGCCAGAGACGGTGTATTCTTTTTGCCCACCGGAACAAAAGAAAACGAAAAAAGCGATGATGAAATCGCTTGCAAACAGGTTTCCGGAATTAGGTTACTCCTACCTTAAAGAGTTACGTAATAAGAAAAGGTATTACATTAAATTATTTGAGGCTGTTGCAGTGGCCG
>JBBUBB010000069.1:0-1536 GCA_038058445.1 Patescibacteria group bacterium | reverse complement strand
TGTGCACCTACCAGGATTCGAACCCAGAATAACGGTTCCGAAGACCGTTGTGATATCCATTTCACCATAGGTGCGCAGTATAATAGTACTACTTCTCGAGTTATTTGTAAAACCGAACTCCTATATTATACTTGTATAGTATGAGACAGGACAAAGATAAAGCATTTGAGTTAAGAAGAGCTGGGAAAACCTATAGACAAATTCAATCTGAACTCGGTATATCCATAAGTACCCTATCTGATTGGTTTCGTGATGTTCCCTGGTCAAAACACTTGAAGGTTATTTACACAAACAAAACATGGTCCAAGGAGCAACATAGCCTGATGCATATTGCTAGAATAAATAAGCTGGATGCTTTGTACAAAAAATCAGAGGAGGAAGCTGCGAGAGATTATAAAGAATATAGGAAAGAGTCGCTGTTTTGGGCGGGTTTAATGATTTATGCCGGAGAAGGAGACAAAAGATCAAAACATCTTGTCAGGGTCACAAATACGGAGTTTTATTTGCACAAAATATTTATTGACTTTTCAATAAAATACCTTGATATTACAAGGGAAAAACTACGATGCAGTATAATTATTTATCCAGATCTAAATGAATCTCTTTGTAGAGAAATGTGGTCAAATATTTTACAAATTCCAAGAAAGCAGTTCCATAAGACCCAAGTTATTCAAGGTAAAGAAAAGGTCAAAAGATTGCAATATGGTATTGGTATGAGTATAATTTCGAGTACCGTTCTAAAGAAAAAGCTTTTAGTTTGGCTTTCTTTAGCTCAGGATGAAAAATTTGATTATGCGGGCATGGTTCAGGGGTAGAACACGATCTTGCCAAGATTGAGACCAGGGTCCGAGTCCCTGTGCCCGCACAAGAGTGTCCGTTAGACAATTTTGAATTTAATGGCGATAAAGACCATAAAAGAGTGGATTTTTGACAAAAGTGGGGATAAGTGTGTGTGCAAGTGGGATAAAAGACAGTCTTTTTGGCCTATATAAGTTGAATCTTGGTTGTCTTTTTGGTAAAATATGTAGTATTAGTAGTCTATTGACACTGTTTCATATGAAACAGACGGGAATCGTTTCACGTGAAACAGTTTACTTCAAAAACACAGAAAATAGGGGAAATTGGTGAAGAAAAGGCTTGTGAGTTCCTCATGAGACACGGTTTCGCTATTTTGGAGCGCAATGTAGCCAACAAATTTGGGGAGATTGATATTGTGGCCAAGGCTCATGGCACTTACTATTTCTTTGAAGTTAAAACTGGTAGGCAAGGAGGGTGGCTAAATCCTGCTGAAAATTTAACAAAAGAAAAACTTCGAAAATTTCTGATCTCTGTGGAACACTATTGTTTAATCAAAAAAATCAAAAATTACCACGCGCAGGGAATTATAGTAATTTTGCCCAAAAACAAAGAGGGGAATACTAAGATAGAGCTGATGGATTTGTCTTAATCTGTAGCAAAAAAGAGGTAGCTATAGTATAGTGGGAGCTGTTACATTAAAAATCTTAAAAGCTGAGTCGGGGTGTAGTATATCGGTAG
>JBBUBB010000068.1:0-1233 GCA_038058445.1 Patescibacteria group bacterium | reverse complement strand
GGGGAAGCCCAGCGTATTCGTTTAGCTTCACAGCTTGGCTCTCGGCTTGTTGGAGCAATGTATGTGCTTGATGAGCCAACTATTGGGCTACACCAGAGAGATAATGAGCGTCTTATAAAAACGCTGGAAGACTTGCGTGATGCAGGGAATACTATTTTGATTGTGGAACACGACGAAGATACTATTTATGCGTCTGATTATATTGTTGATATTGGCCCGGGGGCGGGGATACATGGAGGTGAAATTATCGTCTCTGGATATTTAGATAAACTTCTTTCTGCTAAGAAAAACGATAGCGGATCTCGCACGCTTGCCTATTTGCGTAAAGAAGAAGAAATAGAAACACCGGAGAAGCGTCGCGATGTAGATAAGGGCACACTGAAAATTATTGGAGCGAGTTTACACAATATTCATAATCAAAATATTGATGTGCCACTAGGTAAGATGGTCGCAATCACTGGGGTTTCAGGTTCTGGTAAGAGTACATTTTTATATGAAATTTTATACAAGAATTTACAAGGGCGATTTGAACGCAAATTCCGCACTGCCAAAGTCTACAACTGCGTTTCGTTTACTGGCACGGAATATTTGGCTCGAGCTATCATGATAGATCAGTCTCCGATAGGTCGTACCCCTAGAAGTAATATCGCTACCTATACAGGAGCCTTCACTCATATTCGAGAAATATTCGCCTCTACCGAAGAAGCTCGACTTCGTGGCTGGAAGCTCAATCGATTTTCATTTAATGTCAAAGGTGGTAGGTGTGAAGCTTGTGAAGGAAATGGTGAGATAGCAGTGGAGATGCACTTCTTGCCGACTGTTTATGTGACTTGTGATGTGTGTAATGGTAAAAGATTTGATAAGGAAACTCTGACTGTAAAGTACAAAAGAAAAAGTATTTATGATGTCTTACAACTCTCTGTCGAAGAAGGGTTAGAATTTTTCCAAGATATTCCAGCTATCTCTGACAGACTAAAAACTTTAAATGATGTGGGTCTCGGTTATGTAAAACTCGGACAAAGCGCTACAACCCTCTCTGGTGGGGAAGCTCAGCGTGTCAAAATTGCTTCAGAGCTTTATCGCCCTTATTTAGAAAAGACTATTTACTTACTTGATGAGCCAACTGTCGGCCTACACTACGATGATGTCAAAAATTTGATTGGTGTCTTAAATCGTTTAGTGGCCAAAGGGAACACTGTCATCCTTATTGAACACAATCTCGATGTCATCAAA
>JBBUBB010000067.1:0-1799 GCA_038058445.1 Patescibacteria group bacterium | reverse complement strand
TATTGTCTCTCCTACTTCATTCCTCGCCTATCTCCAAACAGTCCTGCAGGGCCTTAAGGCACTTAAAATAGAAGAGACCGCCAAAGACATTCGCCGTCGAGTAGAAGAGCTGGGTAGACATTTAAATGCTTACCAGGAATACCACAATAAACTCGGAGCATCCTTACAAACAGTGCAAAACCATTATAATAGCTCCAGTAAAGAATATAGAAAAGTGGATAAGGATATTATGCGTATTTCAGGCGAGAGTGCAGGCATTGATCCACTTCTTATCGAAACTGTTATAGAAAAATCTATTGATTAGAAAAAAAATCGGGGTTAGCAATACTACTAAACGCACTTGATGGAATACTAATGTCTATCGCTCCATCCGAATATGGCGCTATTTGATATGGGTCAAAGAGTATTGTGACACCGGTATCGGTGATGACAAAAGAGCTATAGTTGTCTTCTTTGGCACTTGCACCATCAGTTATCCAATCCGCCTGTGCTCCTTCTCTTTTCAGAAGTTCCTTCTGTACCAACTTAGCAAAAGTTCCGAGTCCGTCTAAACTGTTATTAAAAAGATTTAAAACTGTGAGTAACTGTCCTTCTTTGTTAAATGAAAAAGTCTTTCTGACTTGTAAGCCATGAGCCCCTCCGGTATAAGAAGTTACACTAAAAATATAATTTTGTACCAAAGCACTTGGTACTGATTGATAGGTGATATCAAGAGATAATGAGCCGTCAGAAGCACTCTCAACATCATTTACCCAGCTTGTATCATCTTTGAATTGAGCTATTTCATCTTCAACATAACTTTTGAAATAGGTATTGGCAGCTTCACTATTTGTCTTTGGATAAACAGCATTGATAGTATAGTGCTCATTTTGTTCGGCGATTGTGACCTTGTCTATTTCCTGTGAAGGATTAGAGATTTGACCTATAGAACCTTCGGGTTCATTAACATTTTTGTCGCTAGTACGAAAACCAACTAACACAAATCCAGCTATAATAAGGAGAGCGATGAGAAAAATTATTATCTGTTTTTTATTCATTAGGGAAATAGTATCTTAAATTCAAGGTAGTCGTCAAACTGAGGTTCACCGCTTGGGTTGTCTTTCCTCATAATTATCCATCCGTACTTATAAGGAGTGAGTTTACTAGCATCATAAGTGACTGTGCCAGTAAAAGGAACGAGGTCTGTAGTCATCCAACTATAACCTTCATCCACCATCACATAACCTTGCCCAATGATAAGCCCGTCCCAATTCACAATATCTACTGGAGCTGAAGCTTCAAAGAACCAGTTACCAACCGCTCTCCCTTTTATAGTAATAGGCGAAGCAGAAACAGTGGATTCGATAAGTGGCGAAGTCACCACAATCTTCCCTTCCTTTTGTGCTTGTTGCAACAAAGGAGCTGGTTCTATCGGAGTATTGCCATTTGGTTCAGGTAGACGCTTAGCATAGTTTCGCATGAGCGCCCAAAAAAGCACCCCAAACACCACCACCAAAATAATAACTAAATATCGTTTTTTCATATACTCTAAGTATACACCTTATTGTGACCATACGGAGAAGTTGCACAGATCGCCCGCGAGTCACCACAATGTCAGTCACATTGTGGTGCTCTGGGCACCAGCTCAGTAGTTTTGTCTGCTGATAAAACATCCTTCCGCTGTTCGTTTCTCCGACACAAGACAAGCAGTTGTCTTGTTTAGGGTCACAAAATTCATGACCTAATTTTGTGACCCTACGGAGAATCGAACTCCGCTTCCATCCTTGAGAAGGATGTGTCCTAACCGATAGACGATAGGG
>JBBUBB010000066.1:0-1447 GCA_038058445.1 Patescibacteria group bacterium | reverse complement strand
TTAAGTGACATAGCGGAAGCCTACAATAAGGGAGCATATTCCTACTATGATAAGACTGGTTCGCATTCAGAAATAGGAGTTTATTACATCCTTGAGGGAGAAAGTGGTGCGCAAGAGGTGAAGGAAATAAACTGGGTTGCCCTCATAAGAGAGTTCGGCAAGCTTTTCCCCGGTTCAATGATGTATGTCATTGAGTACTATCGTAATATGAGAGAAAAAAAAAATAGATAGTGCAAATAAGTGCATTAAAAAAATCCGGAAACGATATCCTGATTTTGAACCAAGGGAAATTCCCTTTGTTTAATAAAGTATTTCAAAGCCACATAATCAAGTGTGGCTTTTTATTTTCCTGAAAAAGGCTTTTTATGCTATATTTGCTGAACATTTATGGACTTAAAATACATACGGAACTTTTCTATTATTGCCCATATTGATCATGGGAAATCAACTCTGGCTGATCGGATGCTGGAAATCACTGGTACTATTGAAGCGCGTAAAATGAAAGAGCAGGTGCTCGATAGTATGGAGCTTGAAAGAGAACGAGGGATCACTATCAAGATGCAACCAGTGCGTATGTTGTACAAGTCCACTGGGCAAGAGTATATGCTCAATCTCATTGATACCCCAGGTCACATAGACTTTTCATACGAAGTTTCGCGCGCGCTTAAGGCTGTAGAAGGGTCACTACTCTTGGTTGATTCAACACAAGGCGTACAAGCCCAGACTCTTACGACACTTGGTATGGCCAAGGGGTCAGGGCTTGTAATTATTCCGGTACTGACAAAAGTTGATTCGCCACTTTCTCGTATTGAAGAAACGACGCTCGAGCTTTGCTCGTTACTTGGTTGTCATGAAAACGACATTATGAAAGTCTCAGGACGGACAGGAGAAGGTGTAGTTGATCTTTTGGTGCGTATTATAGAGAAGATTCCATCACCTAAAGAAAGCGAGGAGAAAAATCCTCAAGCTCTTATTTTTGATTTTAACTACTCAAACCACAAAGGAGTTATCGTCTTTGTTCGGATGTTCTCAGGCAGTGTAAAGAAGGGCGACACACTTTCTTTTGCTGCAGCTAAACAGACCTTCCAAGTGCTCGAAGTGGGAGTCTTTATGCCTGCAGAAACGACCACAGAGAGCCTACAGGCAGGTCAAATAGGCTTTATAGTCACTGGGATCAAACAGCCAGGTATCGCCTCTGTTGGGGACACCATTATTGACCCTAAAAAACAGACCAATATTCTTCTGGGTTACCTACAACCAAAGCCGGTAGTGTGGGCTAGTGTCTACCCAGAGAGCCAGGATGACTTTGATGAGCTCCGTATGGCCCTGGCTAGACTTCGCCTCTCTGATAGTGCTTTTTCATATGAAGAAGAAGTCTCAGGTGCTTTGGGTCGGGGATACCGATGCGGTTTCTTGGGGATGCTTCACCTAGAAATTATCACCGAGA
>JBBUBB010000065.1:0-2394 GCA_038058445.1 Patescibacteria group bacterium | reverse complement strand
CCATCTGGTTTCCAGTTACAACCATTTACTGATCCAGATAGCCTAACAGATCCTGATACATTCTGTAGAGACAAAGGCGCCGTGATAGAAAGGCCACAACGATTAACTGAATCATCGGGCAAAGATACAGTTTCTTTAGGTTTCTTAGTCTCTACTTCCTTAGCAATAGGCTTACCTTGGATACTCGAGATGAGTCCGACGGCAAGTAAAAGTCCTAGTATGACTTCGAATGCTCCCCAACCAGAACTCTTTGGTGCCGGTGCGTCTGCCATGAATAGTCTACTTTTTAACTACATTATAGCGACCGTCTGATAACTTAGTGAAGTATTTTGGGTTTTGGAGATTAACTAAGATAGTGTTTTTCTTAAGGAATCTTTCTTTTAGGACACGGTCGACAACTTCTTCTTTATTTAGTGGTCCTTCCTTCTTAAGGATTTCAGCAATAACATCGCGTACTACTCCAGGCTTATAGCCCCACTCTTCAAGTGCGTAGTAGCCACGGCCAACAAGAACAAAGCGAGGGTCTTTGATAAGTTCATTGTGAGTGGTAGCTACATGAGTCTTGCGTCCAAAGGTATCAACTATAGCTTTAGCTACTTCTCTGAAGTGCATAGGAGAACCGTGTTTTTTCATCATCAAATATGCATAGTCTTTGATACCACGAGTCTTAACATTTTGAGAATCAGCAGGTCCCCATTCCCCTAGTGGGTTCTTGGCAATTTTCTTTGAAATAGAGAGCCATCGTTTTGCAATCTCTTCATTTTTGTATTGCTGGGAAACATCCTTAAGTTCGGTTATAAATCGAACAACAAGATCATTTTCTGAAAGTAAATCCTTGTCACTAAGGTTTTTGTAAACACTATGAAGAGCATTGTGTACAACCTCAGCAAGAGATTCGTCAATTGTCCATCTTGATTTAAAGTGCTCGTCTTCTTTTAGTTTTTTGAATTCATCACCCAATACCAAATAAAAGTGTATGTGGTTCTTTGTCTGAGTGTCTTTAGAAACTGTCGACAGAAAGTCATCTTCGTGCACCAATGCACCCATAGAAGAAACTAAGGTTTTAAGTTCAGAGAAAGTTTTATGTTCAGATTTAAAAGTATCACTTTTGCGAATGGCAGCAAGAGCAGCATTTTCTATTTGTCTTACGCGTTCACGAGTGATCCCGTATTTCTTTCCTATTGCTTCTAAAGTTTTTGTATCAACATCATCACCTAGTCCATATCGATTGACGATAATATCATGCGCTCGATCTTGGAGAGTGCCGAGCAACCGTTTTGTAACTTGTTTTGGTTTGAAACTAATAACTGCCATAAATATTTTTTAATCTGAACTTTTATATCAATGAATGAACTTTATCATGGATATAGGAAAAGTCAACAAATTGTCCACTCCGCCAGTTGGCGGATGGCGGATCCCCTATAAAAGACGACCTATGTCCTCTACGCTCAGGAAGATCATTAGTCCAATAAGCAAGATAAACCCTCCGGCATGAATCCATCCAACCAGCTTTTTTGAGAATTTACGACGAGTAATCCTCTCTAAAAGGACAATGATTAGCCTACCTCCATCGAGCGCTGGAAAAGGTAAAATATTGATAACAGCCAGGTTGACAGAGATCATTGCGGTAAAGGCTAGTAGATATCCAAACCCAATAGAAGAAGCATTTTTGATCTCAGTAGCTAGCCCTATTGGGCCTATGAGTTCTTGAGAACTTTTGTCACTAGAGAAAAGGCCTGCTAAGAGAGTGCCTACTGTTTTAAAAATATTACCAGCCATAGAGAAAGTTTGTTCAACTGATTGAATAAATGCTTTCGGTATTGATGTTTGTTCTATAGAGACTTTCTCAATACTTATACCAAGCGCTGTTACGCCGTCTTTTGTTTGTGGGGTAACACTAACAGTTGACTCCTTTTTGTTGTGAACAAAAGTAATAATTACTGGATCAGAAGAATTGTTTATAGCCTTTTTAAGCGAATCCGTGTCAATGCTCTCCAGAGCTTTATTATTTTTTTCTATTTTCGTAATAGTGTCCCCTAGATTAATACCAGCAAGATCTATGGGACTTCCTTTGGTCACATGCAGTACGGTTGGTGTACCGGCATCGCTTAGAGTTGGAGTGCCAATACTATAGGAAATAGTGAAAAGTAGTATTGCCAGCAAAATATTACAAAGCACACCAGCAATTAATACTAGACTTTGTTTATACCAAGGCTTGGACTCAAATTGTTGATCGGTCGGTACAGCACCCTCAATACCGTTCTCCCCGGCTATTTTTACAAAGCCTCCAAATGGTAATGCATTAATAGAGTACTTTGTTCCTCTTCTTGTCCATGACCAAAGTCTAGGAGGGATGCCGAAGCCGAATTCCTCCACCAACATGCCGCTTTTTCT
>JBBUBB010000064.1:0-13195 GCA_038058445.1 Patescibacteria group bacterium | reverse complement strand
CCTATTTTGTCTAAAAAGTCAAGTGTCCGCCCTCTTGGATTCGCCTAGCCCGGCTGACGCCAGTCGGCCAAGGGAACCAAGGACCCCAGAGCTGATACTGCGTACTTTTGACGGCGCTCGGATACTGTACAAAAGGGTGGGCGTGCATGGACTCGAACCATGGACCACTGAGGTATAAGCTCAGCGCTCTACCAACTGAGCTACACGCCCACTCTTTTATACATATCTCTCACTTGTCAAAGTAAGCTCTAGCTCTACCTCCGTCAGCTGACGGATGAGCTAAGGGCGGTTTGGTAAATATGATTGTATAGTCTATCACCCAAAAAGAAAACCCCTATTATTTCTAGTGTATAATTTGATCATGACTATAAATGAATTCGTAGCAAAAAAACTAGGAGAGGTCTTGGCTTTCAATCGTATCGGTACAGAAACACTAGAGAAAGGCCGTGAGGCTTTAGTAAGAGCACTAGGTGAAGAGCCCATCCTAGACCAGGAAGAAAAAAATCGCATACATGGAGAAGAAATTATTCGCATAGCAACTGATGCTGGAGTTATCGACACAGTACTTACAAAATCAGCTAAGACGGAAGAAAAACTTAGGGCAATGCGTGATTTATATGTTGGAGACCAGTGGGATAATTCTGTTGAACTTCTAGAGTGGAACGGCTTCTTCCAAGGAGCGGCTATTGTTCACTTTGCACTTGTGCGTGGAGCTGGTGAAGCGCTCGACAATGAAGCTCTCATTACACTGGCCAATGAAGCGGTCAACTATCATAGTGAATTGTTAGATCAAAGTGAAAGTGAGCTGGCACAAGAAGGTGGAGATAAGGCTAATAACTAAGCCCTTTCTTTTTGGCTTCTTTTCTTTCGTATAAATACTTACTTATATTTAATTTTTCGTTTGTCACTTTAGTTGCAATTGTTTTACCAACAAATCTCCAGTGCCATGGTTCTGCTGGTATTCCAGTGACTAATGGGTCTTCAGTAGTAAAACTTTGAACAAAACCATATTCTGAAGCATGGGCTTTCATCCATTGGTAGACTACAGAGTCTCCAAATAGTTCTCCTTCTTTTGACCCCGAAATACCTAAGTCCACAGCTACACCCAATTGGTGCTCACTTCTACCAGGAGGCGCCGCAAATTCTCCGCGAGCTTTTGCAAAATACATTTGTGTCTTTGTGCTTCTCCAAGCCGAAGCAACAACAAGTCTTTGTCCAGTATCTCGCAGTAGTGCATCATAGAGAGAAATAAACGCGTTATAGGTCTGCGATGTTAAACACTTTGGCCTGTCTTCCGTGTATAGAGAATCGAGTAGTACTAGATTTTGAGGAATGTGAGAATAAATATTTGCTGACTTTTTATAAAAAGAAAAGAAGATGTGGTTTATATTTCTCTGACTCTTTGGTGGCACAGGACAACGCACCCCGCTTGGCAAAGCTGCCCCTACAGGAGCCGTAGGCAAAAAAGACAAAATAATAAAAATAGGAATAATCAGTCTTTTCATATACGCACTATACACTACTAAGACTCTAAACTGTCAGTTATATTACGCTGTTCTTGGGGTGATTCCTAAAGAAGATATAAGGGTGTTATATTCAGCTTGTTCAAGAGTTTCCACTTCAATAAGCTTTTTAGCTATAGCATCAAGCACTTTACGGTGTGTAGTTAAGACTTCTTTAGCTTTCTCAAAACCGTCTTTGATAATTCTTTCAACTTCTCCATCAATTACAGCGCTCATTTTTTCTGAGTATTCCTTCGCTTCCACCCCCATACCAAACATTGGTTTGCCACCATCATTCTCAAGTGCCCTTGGCCCAATAAGTTCACTCATCCCCCAACGGGTCACCATAGCACGAGCGAGGTTAGTCAATACCTGTAAATCATTAGACGGACCAGTTGTTACATCTCCAAATACCATCTCCTCTGCTACGTATCCGCCGAGCGACATGGCAATATCATCGAGAAATTCTTTTTTGGATTGTAATTTTCTCTCTTCGAGTGGAAGATGTAAAGTATATCCACCGGCACTCCCTCGAGACACGATGGTAACTTTATGTACAGGATCGGCATTTGGAAGTACAGAAGATACAAGTGCATGACCTGCTTCATGGTAAGCCACAATTTCTTTTTCTTTTTTAGTCATCAAGTGACTTTTTCTCTCAGGTCCCATCATCACTTTTTCAATAGAACGAATGAAGTCATTTTGGGCCACTGTCTTTCTGTTTTCTCGCGCTGCCAGTATTGCCCCTTCATTCATAAGTGAGGCTAAGTCAGCACCAGAGAATCCTGGAGTTCTTTCAGCAATCACTTTGAGTGCTACATCTTCAGCGAGAGGCTTCTTAGTTGCGTGAATATTTAAAATTTCTTCTCGGTCTCGACGGTCTGGTAAATCAAGTACCACTCGACGATCAAACCTGCCTGGTCGAAGCAAGGCAGGGTCTAGGACATCAGAGCGGTTTGTAGCTGCCATAACAATTACTTTGTCTGCTGGCTCAAAACCATCCATTTCTACAAGTATTTGGTTCAGCGTTTGTTCACGCTCATCATTTCCTCCACCGTAACCTCCCCCTCGCACTCGCCCTACAGCATCGATCTCATCCACAAATATAATAGACGGTGAAGCACGCTTCGCCATTTTGAAGAGATCGCGCACGCGTGATGCTCCAACACCAACAAACATTTCTACGAACTCACTTCCAGACAAATGGAAAAAAGGTACTCCAGCTTCACCGGCTACTGCTCGAGCAAGGAGTGTCTTACCTGTCCCTGGGGCACCAGTTAAGAGCACGCCTTTCGGAATCTTAGCTCCAATATCCAGAAACTTTTTTGGGTTCTTAAGAAAATCAACAATTTCTTTGAGTTCTTCTTTGGCTTCACGCGCACCAGCTACATCTTTGAATGTGACCTTATTGTTTTTATCATTTGGATCAGTGATACGAGCTTTTGACTGGCCGAAAGAGAAAGCCTGCATACCCGCGCCCTTAGCTTGGCGAGAAAGCATCCAGAAGAAAAATCCTAAAATCAAAAGTGGGAAAAGAAATGGCGCGATATTACCCAAGAAGAACATGAAACCACTTGGCGTAATGACATCTATGCTAACACCACTCATTTTCTCCTTAGTTACGCCATAAGAATTTAACAGCCCGACGATGTCAGAGGTTGCCTCTTTTTTGGATTTAAGTTTTGTACCATCTTTTTTTTCAAGAGAAAGACTTTGACCTTCAACGCTAATACTCTTTACTTCGCCTGCTTCTACCAATCTAGCCACCTCGGACAAGGCAACTGTTTCTGTTTTCTTGCCAGCAGTATCAGCTATTGCACCATATAAACCAACAAGTATTGCAAAAATAAGGAGCGCTGAAAAGAAGTAAGAAAGCATGCTTCGTTTTGGAGGCATTCTCTTTGGTCCGCCAGATGACGGATTTGAAAGTTTGGGCGCACCCTGCTGTTTCTTGGCCATAGGGCTATATTATACACAAAAACTGACTTTAGTTGAGTGCTTAGATGAGCTTCGCTTTCTTGGCTAATTTTTCAAGCTTAGTAATATCTGCATCTATGGCTTTCAACCCCGATTCAAAAAACTTTGGGTCTGTGATATCAATTCCCATTTTCTTAAAGATATCCTTAGGACTCATAGACGCACCAGAGGAAAGAAACTGCTCTACCTTTTTAATATACAGTGGGTCTTTTTTATAATTTTCATAGAGTGCCTTACTAACAAGAAAACCGAATGTGTACGAAATTGTATAAAAGAACATTCTGAGATGCATCCACCTAACATAGTCAAGTCCGTCATCCTCTGTAAGCTTGAAAGATGGACCAAGATAAGCACTCATATGTTTTATCATAATCTTCTGTATTTCAACTGAAGAAAGGTAGCCTTTTTGTTTTAGAGTGATATGAAATTCGTTTTCAAAATTAAAACAAGCAATCTGCCTAAAGACTGTTGTAATATCACTTAAAAGTTTCGAGTGTAGAAAAACTATTTTTTCTTTCGTAGATAGCTTCTCATATAAGATATCTAAAATACCGTTCTCAAAAAAAGTACTCGCGACTTCGGCTGTAGACATTGGGTAGTGGGAATAGTGAGGTGGTTGTGTTTTTGAGAAATGGATATGAAATGCATGCCCCATTTCATGAGCAATAGTCTCTACTGAACGAATGTCTTTTGTATAGTTAAGAAGAATAAATGTCGGTGTCCCTAGTACTGAAGCACAAAACCCTCCTCCCTTTTTACCTTTTCTTGGGTAAACATCTATCTGTCCATCTTTTAAAAACTTCTCAAAAATTAACACATATTTTTGATCTATAGAGGAAAAAGAATTTTTAACAATAGAAACCGCCTCATCAAAAGAAAACTTTTTCTTTACTTTTCCTATGTGAGCACTTCTATCTTGGTATCCAAGAGATGACAGATTTAAGAGTTTTTTATGAAGTGAGTAGAACTTTTTACTGACTGAGAAGTACTTTGTTGTAAGACTAACTAGCGCACTAACTACCCCCTCATCAAGCTCATGACTAATCATTTGTGACTGGTAAGGTGCTTCAAAACCTCTCTGCTGTTCCACGATTTTCTTATATGTTCCGATGGCGTTTAGTTCTGGCTCAGCAATTGAGGCAACATCCTTACATACCCGAACTATTTCTTTATATAGATATAAACGATCCTTTGTGGAAAGATCAGGAAGAATATCAGTAGCTTCAGAGATAGGAATATTTTTCTTTTTAAACAGCACTGTTTTTTTATGGAGAAGCTGATCTGTTGCTTGTGTCCACATCGAAAAAGAAGGTTGTGATAAAAGACCCAGCAGTTGCTCTTCTTTTTCGGAGAGATTGAACTTGGAAAGTAGAAAAGTCTTTTCGAGAAGATATTTATACTTTTTAAGTTTTGGATATTCAAGGAATTTTTTTTGATCTTTTAGAGAGATGGAAGCTACTGTTAATTCAAAAAATATTAACTTATTGCCTGCAACAGTTAGTCTTTGTTCAGTTGACTGAAGTGCCGCCTTTACTATTGCGTCACTAGAATTTAACTCTGTTTGAAGCCAAAAATAAAATAACGGTTTACTTTCGTTCACGGAAGAAGCAGTCTTTTCTATATCCTCAAGTGCGCTGTACAACAACTCAGGTGACTGTATAAACTTCTTATCTTTATACTTTTTAGCCAGGGTGTCACAGAGTTTTTCTATACTCTGAATATCTTTCTCTATCTGTGGATCTTTGGGACTTTTGTAGAGGAGGGCGAGATCCCACTGTGTCTTATATTTTTTCATCCACTCACTATAACAAAGCATGGTAACATTGTCATTATGAGCTTGGTAGAGAACAAAAAGGCTTCCTTTGACTACGAATTCCTCGAAACCATCGAGGCTGGTATTGAGCTACTCGGAACTGAAGTTAAATCAATCAAGGCCCATCATGGCTCTCTCTCGGGCGCTTATGTGGCAGTGATTAGTGGCGAGTTGGTGCTTCTTGGAGCTCATATACCGGCTTGGCAGGCAAAAAATGCCAAGATAGACTTTGATCCATACAGAACAAGAAAACTATTGGTTCACAAAAAAGAATTGCTATCACTACACAAATCCCTGCAAACTAAAGGTTTGACAGTGATACCAATATCGTTGTACAGTAAAGGTCCCTACATCAAGGCACAGATCGCTGTAGCCAAAGGGAAAAAGAACTTTGACAAAAGAGAAGTATTAAAGAAGAAAGCAACACAAAGAGATCTGGATCGTGGACTACGCGACTAATTTCTACTTTACAAACTTTCAACTTTATAACTTTTCACTCACTGGGGATGACAGGTTTCGATAGTCATTTCTTTGGTACATATGCGCGCCAAGTATGAGTGTATCCTTGTTAAACATCACTTAAACAGATAACTGGAAACAGTCTTTCTAAGGTGAAGTCTCCTTTCGGAGCCTTCGCTCTAGCGTACGCTTAAACGCCTACCTAGTGTCGCACCATTTGATACTCAATAAAATGAGTGCGGCATCAAAACATTGAGTGTAGGTATGTAGCCTCTGTCTCAAGACTACACCGAAACAGACGGGGCACGAGTAATATTTTTTTGTACAATTTTCTAGATATTACTTTAAATACAAATCGTACTACGCGCGTAGATGTGTGTACCTAGCATGCCTACACGGGGGTTCAACTCCCCCCATCTCCACATCGACAGTAGAAGAGGTACCAATCTCTTCAAACAGCCTTATAGGTAAAGTATAATTCGGGGTTCGATAACCCTGAATTTTGCTATACACCAAATTGTCTTCAAAAATGAAGTGAAAGAACCTTTGTTTCTGGGTAACAGAGTAACTTTCCCATACAGAGTAAGGGTTTCTTAAGACATTCAGTACCTCTTCTGCTGAGGTTCCATAAGGAATACTATAATCGTATTCAGTCAAAAGCCTTTCTTCAACCTCGTTCAGCTCAAGAGCAAGTGATTCAATCTCTTTTTCGTATTGATTGATAATGACTTCATTTTCAGTGTTTCGAATACGTTCAGTCAGTTTTTTAATCCCGCCCTCCAAGGAATCTCGACGGTTTTCTAGTGATTGTTTTATTTTATCTTTATTTCTTTCTTCCTCTCTCCACACATCTTCAAATAACGCTTTGGTTAATCGTATGACATCATTAGAAGCTGAGATGCTTTTTAGTACCGTTACAAAACCTGATTGAATATCTTCTCTACGAATAGATGTGCCTGACATCTCACAAGAACGATTCTGACATTTGTAGTAGGCATGTTTTTTGCCTGTCTTACTCGTAGAATATGCAGCTGTTAACTTCTGGCAACATGACGCACAATTTACCAACCCTCTCAGTTCAAAATCATCTCTTATATCCTGACGAACAAAAGTGGCTGCTCCATTTTTTAACCTCTTCTGGTTTTTCTCGTATGTTTCAATCCCTATCAGAGATTCGTGATGTCCTACTCTGCGTGATATCTCCCATGGTTCATATTCGATGTAACCTGCAAAGAAAACCTCTCTGAGTATTCCATCGACCACAGCAATAGCTCTTGCAGGATTTTGTTTTTTACTCAAAACCCCCTTCTCCTGGAGAAAACGTACCACATCAATTTTCTGTGGAAACTTCAAAGAGGCAAACCCCTCCAATGCTTCTTTAACATACTCAGCATCCTTGTTGGGAATATCAAGATTGCCATGAATAGGGTCTTTTACTTTTTCATAACCAACCAATGAGGCGAAGGCTCTATATCCACCTGTCATTCTAGCAGCTTGTTTTTGTATTACTTGACGTCTGTTCTGTTCTCTCTCAAGCTCACCCTGAGCAGCAAACATTGTTTCAACAAACTTCCCTTCTGCTGTGTCATCAAAATTGAAGTTAAGGCACTTTGGTGTAGCTCCTCTGACCCGTAGGGCAGCACGTAGCTTGAGATGAAACTCAGTGTCTCTTGCAAAACGTTTTAAGTCATCGAATATAATCACAAAAGATTTGCTTGGTCTTTGGTCTATAAATTTAATCAAACCTCTCATTGCGGGTCGATTCATGAAATCTCCCCCACCAGAATAAGAGTCCTTGAAAACTTCTACCACGTCATATCCATGAGTCTTTGCGTATTCTCTACATCTAGTCTCCTGGCTTTCTAACCCGTGACCCTCTGTTTCTTGTCGCTTGGAAGAAACTCGGCAATAAATTAGTGCCTGCATTGTCCCAGAAGTGCTATGTATTATTTTTTTATTCTTCTTTGTTATCGGAGCTCTGTTTGTCATAAGTGTTTTGCGGTTTTTTCCCTACGCTCTTTTCAGCATCTTTTGAAGGTGGCTTTTTTATTTTCAGGAGATTGGTTTCGTAGAAACCAATATTTTTCAATATCACTTCTTTGGCGAGAGCACGTAAGTAGTCCCTAACCTCAATGATTTTCTCATCGGAGCTAGAGTAGTCCTTAAGAAGCTCTCGACATTGGTCTGTCGAAAGCATGGCTGTGGAGAAGCAGAAAGAAAATCTTTATTCCGCTTTATGAGTAAACTGCTAATGAATATTCGGTTGATTCGTAAATTCAATAATTCAATCGGTTCAAAATACAGCTTTTTTGTGAGAGACCTGCCTCGATTCGCTGCGTATACGTGCCTAAACAAGAGGCAATCGCTTCCAGCACTATAATCTCCTGATTTCAAAAAACAAATCTTTTTTCAATAACACAACACTTTCTCAAAAACCCGAAACCGCCGGCGGTTTTATATCTATTAACCCTTTTCCGTTAAGGCTTTTTCAGAGAGTCGATTTCTCCTTGCATCGCCTTCAACTTATCATGTGTTTTCTTCTCTCTAAACTCTCTGGCATCCTTGTCATCACTACTGACTTTGATGATGAAGCATATAGTTGCAAATATTAGAGCGATATAAAATCCTTGTGCAACCCATATCCCTATAAAACCACAAAGCATGAATATATTCTTTAAAAATGCTCTATTCTCTCTTCTGTTTTCTTCTTTTTCTGTCATATAAACTTTTTATGCTAATAGCCTTTCATGCCCAAACAGTTATCAAACTCATCCTTGAAGACTTTTTCGTAATCTGCCCTTTGCCTTGTTCCTCCACTCAACTCATAAACCCTGTCAGCTTTCATTGATTCTTCTTTTTTTATCATGGCTGATTTATAACAAGCTTGTTTTTCTGATTTTGGTTTCAGCTCATACCAATAAAAAATAAATCCTAGAACTAAAACAATGATTAGTAAGATTTTGTACATGAATTACTATTTGTAACTACAATCTGACTAGAAACACAAAAAGCTCCTAGCCAGCGACTACCTTGCGGTAGTCCATACCCGTTTCCAGGTATGGCACGGTCAGTGCAAACTCTGACTAGGAGTTTTTTATCACTGACCGTGGCTTTTTAACCATACTCTAGAGACACAAGGTCTATAGAGGTTAGGCTACCTATTAAGTTGTACCCTTAAATCTTACAATAAATCCCTATCGTTTACTAACCAGCATCTTTTTCATCTCGCCCTCAAACGCCTGGAGAACTTTCATATACTCTGGATTTGTCAGAAACTCTCGTGCTTCAATTTGGTATACAGAGGTCATCACTGCTTGCTGAACGATAGTCTCGTGCTTTCTCATACCAAGGATATCAGAAGCCAGTGCAAGCTCTTTTACTCTGTTTTGAGGCTTCTTTTCGATGTCTTCCACCAACGCGGAAGCTACCAGCGTTTCAGTGAGCCCTGAGTCTTCCAAAATAGCCCTAAAACCCTTACTTTGGGTCAGGTTTGAGGGATTGTTGATAGTCTTTTCGGAATATCCAGCGTACCGCATAGCCTCAGTGATATTCCCACCGTTTTCCACTGACTTTTGAGTTGCTAACCTTTGTTTTTGGGTTGCCATATTTCAATCTTACTACATCAAAATTAAAGTGGTATAGTAGCCCCATGAGGTACAAAATATTCCTAGACTCCAACCAGGTATACAACGATAAAAACGGTCGCTATGATGACCCCTTTGGACAAAGTATTCCTGAATTAAAAAAGTTTCTCGACGGGCACAGTCTCGATAATGTAAAAATCTGTCTTCCTGAACTTGTAGTTAGAGAAAGAATCCAGCATAAGTTGGATTTAATACAAGGAGCAGTAAGTTCAGTGAATGAAAATCTTGAGGCTTTAAAAAAGGTTGGACATACGCAAAAGCCTATCAAAAAAAGGACTGATTACAAGAAAACACTGAACTCTATTGTAGTAAAATTTCTAAAAAAATATGATGTGCAGAGAGTACCGACTCCCGATATTGATGCCAAAGATTTGATTGAAAGAGCCATAACCAAAAAGAAGCCGTTTAACGACCATAGTGCTGGATTCAAAGACACGTTGATTTATTTAACGATAGTAGAAGATGCTACGGAAGACGAGGCTGACGTATATATACTTTGCACAAAAAATAAGGCGGATTTTACTGATGAAATAATAAAAGAGTTCGAGTCTCAAACAAAAAAGAAATTATATATTATCTCGGATATTGTATCTGTTCAACAAACTTTGGACGAGCTCATTCCTCTTGAGCTACACCTTGAAGAAAGAAATAATAAAATAAAAAATTTAATACTAAATCATACTGGAGACCTAACCAGTTCTGTAAATAGCACTAGAGAAGATAACGGCAGGATACGTGGATATGCAGGAGCCCTAAGCCTATCTGCACTTTATAACGACACTGTCTCAGTTTCATCTTGGGATTCTCCTTATTCGACAAGAAAAGAAGAGATTGTTGGATACAACTTCAAAAACGTTGAACTTAACAGAATTGATGAACTTAAAGATGGCAATTTCAGAGTAGGAATAACACTTCATACAGAGATTAAATATAAAAAAGGAGAGAAAGGTAATGTGTGGCAACATTCAGCCTACGATGATTTCTCACCAGGTGCAATATGGGCAGCAAACAGCGATTTTATGGGGAGACCATTAAATAATAAAGATTTTGAAATTAAAGTAGACTGCAATCCAACCAGTGGTTACTTCAATATAGTAACGATTGTCTAAAAGAGGTTTGACTTTTCCACTTACTGCCGCTAGTATAGAAACCCTACCGCAAGGTATACTGTAAATACAAAACACTCCCTTTCAGGAGTGTTCGGTATCGAAAGTTTGTATCGAAAATAGCCTTTTCTTAATCAGAGGGCTATTTTCTTTTTGGAAACTTAATCCAACTTCCGTTCCAATGCTGACATAGCATGAAGCCATCATCACTTGGAAAACATCTGTAGAATTTACTCATACTGAGATTCTCGTTTATCTGTTGCTTCTGACTAGCTTGACGAAGTATTTAATCCAACAGAAAACGGATGCTTTTTTAGTACTAACTATTTATTAGGTCATTGAGGGACTTGATGCCTTTTTGTTCGAGGTATGTACCTAAGTGCATATCATCTCTAACTTTTAAATCTATTCCGTACTGCTTCTCGATAGTGCCTATATGGGTATCATCCCTTTTATCTCGAAGTAGTCCGCTTTGATTTCGGCTTCTGTCACCTCTCATGCCTGGTGCATCTTTGTGTGCCATAGCATTAATGGGGTGCTAGTCCATCCTCTGATAATCTTCCTTTTACGGCTGTACAAACGATGAAGTTTTGTACGGGATACCACAGTGGTTAGCCCAAAAACAGAAAAGACTCTCGTACTAATTGTGAAGCATCAAGATACAAGTCCGAAAACCGATACCTTTAATGTGTGTTGAAGCATTTAGGTGTTAAGCCTTGACACTTCACAATTAAAACGAGAGTCCGAGTACGATTAACGCTTGTAATGATTGTCACTAAAATACTTCAACATAAGAATTATACAGGAGTAGAAAATAAGAGTAAATAAAAATACAGTGTTTTTTACTATCTGCAATATTAAAAAATCATGTCAAGATGGTATTTTGCTATCTATACCATTGATTAACCCCATAATGGTGAGAACATGTCCCCGAATGAGTTGCACTGAAACTAAAAGTTTGGTCATTGCATTCAGCCATTGCTCCTCTATCACGAGCCTCACAAGAGTAATCATCATCCTGACAACATTGTCTTTCATCAGGATTATAGCCGTAGTAACACCACTCTTGAGTTACGAGATTAAGCCCACCAGAATAGCTATCAGACTTATCGTTCACAATTAATAAAACGACTAGTCCTGCGAGCACTAACACTCCTATTCCGAGATATTTCAGTATCTTTAAAAAATTCCTTACGAAAGATAACATAACCTCAGTAAGTATACCTCTTTAGAACAGATTCGCTCTAGTTCTATACCCTACTTGTGACCAACTAATACTTGTTTCCCTTTAAAAAATAAGCTTTCTCTGGGTAGGCGGGTTATGTCTGAAAAAGTCAGACCAATGGCTTATAAAGACCTTTAGAGAGTTCGATGTTTTTACAAGCATGTCCACAAAAAAGCCCCATTATGGCGGGGGCTTACCTTTAATCTTTTTCTCTAGTCTTTTAGCTTTATACCTAGAAACATTTTCCCACTTATAAATCATACGGAGCTTACCTTGGAAAATAAAGTGCTTAGCCACACACATTCTTTTTGCTGACTTTCTATACCATACCTTAGTGTGTCTATGGCGACGATAACGAACTTTTTCATTCCATGATATCTCCCCAACAAAAACATCGAATACAACATGAGTTTCTTTTAATGTTAATAAAACATCATAATTCCAATGTTTTATTATATAAATAACGGTTGTGACGATAAGCGAAACCAGTAGGAAAGTGACTACATAAACCAGAATAGATGTTAAGGTTTCCATAAGCAACAAATTTTTATTATTTATACACTAAAATAACAAAAACAAAAAATGTTGACTAAATCCTCAAATATGTAATAATGAGGACCATTGCTCATTTTTTAACTTCTAAACCCAAAACCCATTTTATGAGTTTACGTTCTATCCTCGGGGCAGTATCCCCAAACGCAAGATCCCTTGCCCACGAAAAAGTTGAAGAAATTGCCAGAAAAAATTTCTTAGGCACCAATGACTGTTACTCCTTTAAACAGGGAGTACGGGAAGTTGCTGAAAGCTTTAACCGTGAGAAAAAACCCTTTGGCCATTATATGGTAAAAGGTGAGAATGTATTTTACATAAATGAACCCCTCCTTTCTAAAAAAGAACTGGGGATCGTTAAAAACGCCCGTACTGAAAAAACGGGATTCCCCGGAGTTCTTTACTTAAAGCAGGGTGCTACAACCACTTTACGCAAAGAACCTGCTGAGATTTTCCTCCCAGCTGGATATGAGGGTATTTAAAAGATCCGCCCCCGATGCAACGCATCGGGGGTTTGTCACTTTTATATACTACATTCTCCCACTTCTGTCCTCTTGATACTATAAGCCAAAGCCGGGCCACCAAACATTGTAGAGAGTGTACGAATATACACCCCAGAAGACACTGTAACTTCAATTGTTGCAATCAAACATTTTTTATCTTTGTTATTTTCCAAAAACTTTTCCCACCCCTCTATTATTTCTTTCTGTCTGAAGTCCCCTTCTACTTTTTTTATTACCTCTATCTTTTGTTCTACTGCTCCCACCACCGATATCATTCTAGTGTTCTGCAAAACAATAGTATGTACTTCTCCACTCATTGTTGGCAATACTTTTGGAAGTGTCCCCGCTTTAGCGTGTGTAAATAAAGGAACTCCATCAACAGGCTTCGAAGAAAAAGGTGGGTAAGAAAAAGTTTTT
>JBBUBB010000063.1:0-1610 GCA_038058445.1 Patescibacteria group bacterium | reverse complement strand
TGGCGGACCGCCTGCAACCTCCATCACATACCCACCCACCAATATCACCACCCCCCATCCTCCCGGCCCAGGATTACCCCTCGAAGCTCCGTCTGTATAAATAGTCAGTGTTTTCATAGTTCTGATTATAACAAAAAATGCTCCACTAGGAGCATTTATAAATCATTCAATAATGGTGTTGGCATCAAAGTCATCGTATTGACCACTTCCCTTACAATACGCTGTCCAATCATTATCACTTAAGTCTCCGGGATGAAAGCCTTGTGCTTTTGCTTGGTCTACCCTTGCTCTATACTCTGCATATGTCTCACCTTTTTTAGGTGAAGGGTAACCTCCAGTGTATTTGTCTCCACTAAAGGTTTCCCCTTCGACCGAACCATCAGCTAATATTTTTTTAGACATTAGTATAATATTTGGTTAAAAAATAGTTTCTATCCAGATATTAATCCAAAAGACTAATAAAGCAAGCTTTGTATTTTCACTCTCACTCCCCCGCGCCAGCCGGCTTCAAGTGTGCCAGCAAAAGAAATAGTTGCGCCCATACTGACTTTCTCTTTCGTTTCATCATCAACAAAAAAAGTGAAGGCTGTGGCCTTACCGGTTGCATCTTCAATATTGCATTCAAGGTGCTCTTTATTTTTGCCAAACATTTTTGTACTAGTTACTGTTACATTTTCAAAAAGAAACATTGGCTGTGGGTTGCCAACACCAAAAGGTGCTAAGGCTCGGAGTTTTTGTAGATGTCTTACTGTAACAATACCGAGGGATATTGGTATAGCATCAGTATTATTTTTCTCTTCCACTTGATAACTAACAATACCAACGACTTTATTTAATTCTTCTTCAAGAAAATGTATTTTTTCTTTGGCGACTGCAAAGCCTCCGGCTGCTTGGTGGCCACCACTGTTTATCAGTACACCCTCAGGAAGCGCTTGGAATAATACCCCAGCATGATGCTCATCAAGCATGCGACACGATCCCTTAATAACTCCGTCACCTGATTCTCCCCAGACAAAAAAGCTTCGACTATATGTTTCCTGAAGTTTGGTAGCCACAAGTCCCAGCACGGCCGGTCGCCATGACAAGTCCCCGAGTACTACAATAGCTGGTAGTTCTCTGGTATCAAGCTTCTTGTGTGCCTCTTTAACAATCCGAGCGACCAAAAGTTTTCTTTCGCTATTTATTTTTTCTAATTCTTTTACTAATACCAATGCGCGACTCGAATCATCTGTAGAGAGAAGTTCAAATGCTAGCATCGGAGTAGCCATGCGAGAAGCAGCATTAAGTCTCGGGGCGACGGTAAAAGTCAGATCTGTTTCCGTAAGAGCTTCCATGTCCATTCTTTGCTCAGCAAAAAGTTCTCTTAAGCCCACGCGACGAGTTTTCTTCATAACCATCATTCCGTATGAAACAAGCATTCTATTCTCTCCCAAAAGAGGCACCATATCAGAGAGCGTCGCAAAACCTACAAGGTCTAATAGCCATTTCTCCCATCCCTCTTTTATACCAAATTCTTCTCTGTGTTTTTCAAGAAATGCACACACGAGATAAAAGGCCATACCAGCTCCACATGAATCTTGGTTTATATAAGAACCTTTTTTGGGATGCAC
>JBBUBB010000062.1:0-17475 GCA_038058445.1 Patescibacteria group bacterium | reverse complement strand
TTTAAACTCTCTTTTAGTACCACCGGACCATACAAAAATTTTCTAGCTTTTATTTCTGATTTGGAACAAAACTTAAGATTGGTTGATATCACTGAAGTAAAGTTTACTCAAGGTTCTGGGCCTGGGGTGGTCGACAATTTGAGCTATGCTGTTAGTTTAAAAACTTACTGGTTAAAGAAATAATATGAGTAAAAAAGTTAAAATTTTCGCAATTGTAGTCGTTGGTTTGGCAATAGTTATTTTTGTAGCCTCCACTCTCGGCGGTAAGAAGGGGACTCCAGCACCCTCAGCGAACAACCCACTTTCTTCAAGTACTGGGGTATTTCCGCTCCCTGGTGCTCCAGCATCATCCTCTGCTAGTTCTGACGAATTCAGCACCCTGCTTTCGAATATTAAACATATTTCTATCGACACATCTTTATTTGATAATGCGGCTTATAAATTACTTAGAGACTATCCAGTTTCATTAGGGTCTGACATTGTCGGGAGAGCAAACCCATTTGCTCCAATTGGTTCTGATGGCGCACCAGGTGTACAGCCACCACTTATCCAAACAATCCAGCCCGGTAAGGTCACTAGCACAACTGCTGAGCTTGGTGCTCAAATCACTCTCCCAGATACTGTGCCAACTAGTGTGGTTTTTGAGTATGGTACGACCGACGTATTTGGAAGCGCCACTCCTCCGGTCGTAGTTGTCAAAAGCACTACGACTCTAGTTACGATAAGTAATCTTTCGCCAGATACCCTATACTATGTACGAGCAGTCGCTGTTAGAGGCTCTACATCAACGATAGGTAATACTAATTCGTTTACTACTACCAAAAAATAGCAAGAGTATATAAATCATGTTCCTCGATTTCTTGTTGTCACAAAATACTATCAATGAGTTTCAGTATAATAAAGTACTGGCTGAAATTGATACTCTTTTTGAGGGCAATCTAACAAGGGCGCTTCTCTCTGTTGGGCTTTCTGAAGATGCGCTAACACAAGCTAAAGCTGTATTTTATAAACTACCGTATCAAAAAGTTCCCTCAAAGCAAGTTTCTTACGATATATTAAAATATATTCCTGAGGACGCTGCTCGGCACTATAAATTTGTGCCAATTGCTTTTGCCGACGGGGTGCTTTCTGTAGGGGTGACAGAACCAGAAAATATTGAAAGTATGAATGCTCTGCAGTTCATGTCTGTGAAGCTTGAACTACCTTTTAAGGTTTTTCTCATTTCTTATGGTGATTTTGCCCAGATTGTTGAAAATTACAAAACTCTTTCGCAAGAAGTTGATAATGCGGTCGGAGAACTCAACAGTGAACTTGAGTCTGACCTTACTTTAGCTGCAATTAAAGATGAAAGTTCTTCAAACAAAAAACAAGATGATCAGGCCAAAATTATTGAAGATGCGCCAATAATTAAAATTGTAGCGGTTATTATAGATCATGCCGTAGAAGGGAACGCCTCTGATATTCATATTGAAAACACCGGGGAAAAAGTTCATGTGCGCTATCGAGTAGACGGGACACTCCATACGACACTTATACTTCCGCACACTTCGTTTGATGGTATAGTTGCTCGTATCAAAATTTTAGCCAAACTTCGTCTTGATGAAAAACGAAAACCACAAGACGGTAGTTTTGCGACCGTGATTAATGGCCGAAAGATTGAGTTTCGAGTGTCCACTTTCCCGGCATACTATGGAGAAAAAGTTGTGATGCGTATTCTCGATTCAGAAAAGGGGATTAAGTCTCTGGAAGATCTTGATGTCACACCCGAAAATCTAGCAATGATTCGTGATGCTATCAGGCGCCCATATGGTCTTATACTAATGTCTGGGCCTACTGGTTCTGGAAAAAGCACAACGCTTTATTCGATGATTAACGAGCTTGATAAAGAAGGGTCGAACATAGTTTCTCTTGAAGACCCAGTTGAGTACCAGATTCCAGGGGTATCTCAATCACAAGTAATGCCTGAAATTGGTTACACTTTTGCTTCAGGACTTCGTTCTATTTTAAGACAAGACCCAAATATTATCTTTGTAGGAGAGATTCGAGATAAAGAGACCGCGCAATTGGCAATTCAGGCAGCTCTTACTGGCCACTTGGTTTTGTCTACTTTACACACAAACTCCGCTATTGGCATTATTCCTCGATTAATTGATATGGGAGTTGATCCATATTTGATTGCACCAACTCTCATTTTGGCAATGGCACAACGTCTTGTCCGCAAGGTAGCCCCTGATGCAAGGCACAAGGTACCACTTGATGAGATAACAAAGGAAATGATTCGCAAGCAGTTTGCTGATCTTGATAAAAAATATAAAGATAAGCTTACTATCCCAGATTATATGTATGAACTTCGACCAACTAAAGAATTACCTTCCGGGATGAAGGGGCGCGTGGCTATATTTGAAATGTTTCAGATTGACCGTGATATACAAGAGCTGATTTTGAAAAATCCTGTTGAACCAGAGCTCTATAAACTTTGCCGAAGCAAGGGGATGCTGACTCTCAGAGAAGATGCTCTGATGAAAGCCTTAAAGGGGGATATAATGATGCAGGAAGTGTACACATTCAACTAGTATATCTTGTTGCTGCGCGCTATAATATAATCATCATGGAACAACAAGAAGGACCAAAAAAGAAAATTCTCATTGTTGACGACGATTCTTTTCTGCTCGATATGTATGCTCTTCGTTTTACTCAGGCTGGCTTCGATGTTGAGACTGGGGTAGACGCTGAGGATGTATTAAAAAAGCTACGCGCGGGGCTCGCCCCAGATGTTTGTCTTTTCGATGTAGTTATGCCCGGGATTGATGGTTTTGAAATGCTGGAAATGATTAACAAAGAAAATCTTATTCCAAAGACAATAAAGATCTTTCTTTCAAACCTTGGCCAAGAACAAGATATCGCTCGCGGTAAATCTCTCGGCGCAGCCAGCTATATCGTGAAGGCCAATAGTACTCCGAGTGAAGTCGTCACAGAGGTAAATAAAGTTTTAAAAGACCATGGAATATAAAGCAACATTTGAACAATTAGTAGATACTCTTATTGCCGAAGAAGGTTCAGACCTACATCTTTCTGCTGGGAGATTCCCGGCGCTACGAGTTAACGGAGAACTTATCTTTTTACTTTCTCGTCCAGAGTTTAGTCAGGGGGACCTTGAAGGAATACTTAAAGCGATCCTTTCAGCCGATCATTATAGCCGTTTCATAACTGCGCAGAATTTAGACTTTTCATACGAGCACAAAAGTGGTGCAAGACTCCGTGGAAATGCCTTTATCCAACAAGGTAAGTTCGTCATAGTTCTCCGGCTTGTGCCACATGTCAAAACTCTCTCAGAGCTAAATCTACCAGCTTCACTTGCAGATTTTGCTCGAAAGCGACAAGGGTTCTTCTTGGTTGTTGGGCCCGTAGGGCAAGGAAAAAGTGCTACCATGGCTGCCATGGTTAGTCTTATCAACGAAGAACGCCAGAGCCACATTCTGACCATCGAAGATCCAGTTGAGTATGTGTATGAACAGAAAAAATCAATAATTGACCAACGAGAGGTTGGAATTGATACCCCTGACTTTGCTGATGCACTTAAGAGTGCCTTTCGTCAGGATGTAAATGTCATCCTCATTGGTGAGATGCGTAATACTGAAACAATTGCGACCGCTGTGACTGCGGCTGAGACAGGGCACTTGGTGCTCTCTACTTTACACACAAACACAGCCTCTCAAACAATCGATCGTATCATTGACTCATTCCCAGCTGAGCAACAAGATCAAATACGCATTCAGTTGGCATCCTCTCTGATTGGCGTCTTTTCACAGCGACTTGTCCCTCGTATCTCTGGTGGCAGAATTCCGGCTTATGAGCTCATGATTAACAATAATGCTATTTCAAATCTTATTCGTGAAAAAAGAACACATGAGATCGATACTGTTATTGAGACAGGTTTTGAGCAAGGAATGATTGACATGAACAGATCACTCATTGAGCTTGTTCGTGCAGGTGAAGTGACAGTTGAAAATGCATTTGCTTATTCTACTAACCCAAAAAATCTTGAGCGACTGCTCTAAAAATTTATGAATTTTCGATACACTGCTGTTACAGATAAGGGAGAGAAGCGTGAAGGGCTGATTGAAGCCGTTAATCGCGAACTTGCTGTTTCTGGTCTTCAGCGAAGGGGATTAATTGTCACCTCAGTTAAGAGCGAGGAAGAAGCTAAAAAGTGGTTCCAAATAAGTCTTTGGGAAAAAGTTCCGATGAAAGAAATCGTTATTCTTTCTCGTCAGATGTCGACATTGTTTGAAGCCCAGGTTTCGGCACTAAAGGCCTTTAGTCTTCTTGCTGGTAATACTGAAAATAAACTATTAGCGGACAAGATGAATCAAATAGTTTCAGACTTGCAAGCCGGGTCTTCAATTGCGGGTGCCCTTGCAAGACACCCTGATGTTTTTTCAGATTTTTATGTCAACATGGTCAAGGCCGGTGAAGAGTCTGGGAAGCTTACTCAAGTTTTCTCATTTCTAGCTGACTACCTTGATCGCCAATATGCCCTTACCTCTAAGACTAAACACGCACTTGTTTATCCAGCTTTCGTTATTAGTATTTTTGTTATGGTTATGGTGTTGATGTTCACTGTTGTGGTGCCGAAACTCTCGGCCATAATTCTAGAAAGCGGGCAGGATATCCCTTTTTATACAAAGATAGTGTTATGGGTTAGTGACTTTCTAGTAAATTATGGTATTTTCCTTCTAATTTTCGTTGCTCTTGCTATTGGTTACTTGGTTAGATTAACTCGCTCAAAAAGAGGTAAAAAATTTCTAGATGAAATTAAGTTGACAGTCCCGGTTCTTGGAGGGCTTTTCAAAAAGGTCTACTTGGCTCGAATTGCTGACAATATGGATACCATGCTCTCCGCTGGGATTCCTATCGTGCGTGCTATTGAAATCACAGGTAATGTTGTCGGTAATAAAAGGTATCAAGAGATCTTGAAGGAGGCGATGGAGGCAGTCAAGGCAGGTAAAAGCTTTTCAGAGTCACTTGAATCACATTCTGAAATACCAAAGATAATGCCTCAAATTATTCGTGTTGGGGAAGAGACTGGATCAATGGGGCAAATATTGAAAATGTTAGCCAAATTTTATAAAAGAGAAGTCGATGAAGCTGTGGATACACTGGTAGGTCTTATCGAACCATTTATGATCATAAGTCTAGGGTTAGGGGTTGGGCTCCTGCTCGTCTCAGTTTTGGTGCCTATTTACAATATTGCCGGTGGAATTCAGTAAAGGGGCTTGCCTCGCCTAAGGTTTTACACAGTACCTTTACCCAAAACCTTTGGCGGGTGGTATAATAAAGCTAATTACAAAGAGATTTGTAATAATCGATTATTAAAGTTTCAATATTAATTTAAATTAAAAACTAATTGTTATGAAAAAGAATTTCAAAAGCGGTTTCACCCTCATTGAATTGTTGGTGGTGATCGCAATTATCGGTATTTTGGCTTCTGTGGTGCTTGCTTCCCTAAACTCAGCTCGAAACAAAGGAGCTGATGCGGCTACAAAAGCAAACCTCGCAAACATGAGAGCACAAGCTGAAGTTTATTACGACACAAACTCAGGCTACAGTAGTGCTACGATTGCTACTCTACCTGCGACTGGTTGTTCTACGGCAACTTCAGTGTTCGTAGATCCAGTATTTGTAAACGCTATTGCAGCTGTTACTACTTCTTCTGGTGCAGCTCCTGTTTGTGTGGTTGGGGGCACAAGTGGTGCTAAGGCAACTGCGTGGTCAATGTCAGCTACCCTTAAGGCTGGAGGTAACTGGTGTGTAGATTACACAGGTGCTTCTGTTTCAGGTACTGACTCAGGTACTGCTGATGGAGACTGTGGAGCATAGTCTTACCTAAAGTTATTTATCTAACAAAACCCACCTTTTGGTGGGTTTTGTTTTGGTCAGTTATGTTATATTTGCTAGTTCTCTGTTAGAGGGGTATACTTTTTCTATGAAAAAAAATATTTTTGAAAAAGGGTTTACTTTAATAGAATTACTTGTTGTTATTGCTGTTATTGCCCTTTTAGCATCAGTTGTTGTATCTTCCCTCTCTGGAGCTAGATCAAAAGCTTCTGACAAAGCCGTAATGTCAGATCTTAATAACATTAGGATACAAGCAAATCTTTATTATGTTAATAATTCGAATTCTTATGCTCCTACAGTAACAAATAGCTGTGCCTCAGGAATGTATAATACCGACGCTACTATCCTTAACGCCATAACACACGCTTCTACAAATTCCACGGCTGTAACTTGTAATACCTTGTCCAGTACAGTTTTTGCTGTGGCATCTAAATTAAAAGGGAGTGGCTACTATTACTGTGTAGATTCCACAAATTCTGGGAAAACAAATACTACAGCCACAAACATTTATGGTTCAGGTGCAACATTTGCTCTTGATAGTGTAACCGGCCTCTGTAATTAATTTGATTCTCACACCCTGAGCATCATGTTATAATAAGGACATGATTTTCTTGCCAATTCTTGTTTTTGGTTTAGGGCTTATAGTCGGCAGTTTTCTTAATGTGGTTATTTTGCGTCTTAACACAGGCAGGAGCTTTGCTACGGGCAGGAGCAAATGTATGACTTGTAGCACCACTCTACATTGGTATGAGCTAATACCGGTTTTTTCGTTTTTAGGACTTCGTGGGAAGTGTCGAAGTTGTAAATCAGCTATTTCATTTCAATATCCTTTTGTTGAGTTGGTTACGGCAATTGTTTTTGTAATTTTATATACCAAAATTATTCTTGTTGGCGGTATAACACTTCTGACTCTTGGCTCTTTTATTGGTGGCGCAATTGCAGGCTCACTACTTATAGTCATAGCGGCCTATGATTTTAGACACAAAATCATTCCCGACAAGATTGTTTACCCATTTATCACACTCGGCTTTATTTCAATTATTTGGAAAGCTATAATGATTCCTGGCTTTCTCCCAATCCCGTATATTATCGCCGGGCCAGTCTTAGCAGCCCCTTTTTTCTTCATTTGGTATTTTTCAAAAGGCCGGGCAATGGGCTTTGGGGATGTGAAGCTGGCCCTTGGTATGGGTTGGTTTCTGGGGATGAGTGCTGGCATTGCCGCTTTCTTTCTGTCGTTCTGGGTTGGGGCAGTGGTCGGACTAATACTTATGGGGGTTTCTCAGGCAAAACTTAAAAGCCAAATACCCTTTGCTCCTTTTCTTATTTTCGCATTCTTTATTGTTGGTTTGTGGGGTGTTACTCTCCAAAGTCTTTTCCCTATATGGTAAAACTATTTAGTAAACAATCCGGCGTGACAGTTGTTGAGCTTGTTGTTGTCATTGCCATTGTTGGCCTGGTTTCTTCTGTAATCTTATTTAATTATTCTGATTTTAGTACAAATGTTTCGATTAGAAACCTTTCGCAAGAAGTCGCGCTTTCTATACGAAAATCACAAACCTTTGCAACAAGTGTGCAATCTTTAAGTAGCGGCGGAGCGCCTAGTTACCCGTCTTTTGGCATGGTTTTTTCAATGGAGTCAGCAACCTTCGCTTTTTTGCCTACACCAAAGAGGTTTATTTCTTTTGCTGATATTCCTCCAAGCGTAGGGGTATCACCAAACAAAAAATATGACTCTGGTGGTAGTATCTGTGGCAGTGTTGGTATTGGGGAGGAGTGCATTGAGGCTATTAGTATTACCAGTGCTGATACGCTTATTGGTATTGATACAGATGCTACAGGCCCAGTAACAACTGGGACGGTATCTATTACTTTCCGTAGACCAAGCCCCGATGCTATCATCTGTTATATACCCGCAGGGCAAAGTGATTGTATAGCCCAAATACCTTCGTACGTTAAACTGACCTTTCAGTCAGCCAAAGGGCTCAAGCGACTTGTTTCTGTATGGAATACGGGACAAATAAATGTCGAGTAATATTATGATTAAACAATTTTCAAAATTGTATAAAAAAAATCAACCTACCTGCGTAGACAGACAAGCCGGGTTTACTATTGTTGAACTAATGGTTTCGCTTATGATTTTTATTGTTGTTGTTTTGGCCGCGATAGGTTCTTTGTATACTGTCAACAGCGCTTCTAAAAAAGTACAAGCAATGCGAAGTGTGCTCGATAATCTTAATTTTGCTATCGAATCAATATCTCGAACTGTTCGTACTTCAAACTCTGTTGTTTGTGCTGGCTCCCTAAATTCATCTGGCGATCCCAACTGCCCTTTTGCTTCTCAAATTCAAAATAGTATGCTTTTAGTTGACTCTACTGTTGGTGTTAATGAGCTTGTTGAGTACCGGCTTGGAGCTTACAGTAATGGAAATGGCACTATACAAAAACGAGTACAGGAAAGCGGTGTTTGGACAAACTGGGTATCTTTAACTGCCCAAGAGATTAATATTCAAAATCTATCTTTCTATGTTGATGGCGCAAGCCCTTTTGGGATTGATGCCAAACAAGCTAGCGTGCAAGTCTTTATAAAAGGGGTGGCAACGGCAAACGGGGCGACCTCACCGTTTGCCGTTCAAACTTACATCTCAGAGAGAGCAACTGAATAATATGAAACAAACTTCACTACAAACTGGTTTTACACTTATTGAAACACTTGTTGCCGTGCTCATATTGACTATGTCCATTGGTAGCCTTCTGTCGCTTGCTGCTGGGGGTTTTTATTCTGTTCGTTATGCTCGTAACCAGATAGTAGCAAACAACCTTTTGCAGGAATCTCTAGAATATGTGCGAAATAGTAGAGATTCCGCTTTTATTAATGGATTAACATGGACACAGTGGCAAGATACACTGCAAACTGATATTTCAGGTAATCAGACAGGGATAGACACAGATGGATGCTTCAGTACAGACGGTTGTATAGTGAATCCATATACTGCAGTACCCGAAGCCAAGAAGTGCTCGGGTGCCTGTCCGTTTGTTTTATACTTCCCTGACAATAGTTTTTATGGGTATAGCGCTACTTATCCATTTACTCCAACCACAGCACCATATCAAACATCGTTTGTTCGTAAGATCGTTATTACTATGTCACCCTACTCTACAGACCAAGTTGTTGTGACTAGTTCAATTTCATGGCTAAATGGCGTGAATACTAGAGGGGTTTCTCAATCGATGCTTATAACTAACTGGAAACCATAATGAATAAATTAATCTTACAAGAGAATAAGGGTCTATCTGCGCAGACAGGGTTTGCAATGCTTTTCACTGTGCTGATTGTTAGCTTGATACTTTCAATTACTTTAAGTATTTCAAATATAACATTTAAACAAACCATTCTTTCAAGTTTAGCAAAAGATTCACAGATCGCTTTTTACCAAGCCGATACAGCGATTGAGTGTGGGATGCTATATGATACGACCCTAAGTTTTCCTGTCGGTACTGATCCTTCTAGTGTTGTGTCTCCCATATTTTGTGGCAACGATAGGTTTGTTATTGATACTTCCCAAAGTTCTGTTGATTATTTATTATTTACACAAGTGGTGGGGGCTCAGACTGACCCATGTTCTACTATTCTTTTTGACAAAAAAACTAATGAAATTGAAAATGAAGCTATAGTTCAAGGTCTAGGTTATAACACCTGCACAGCAAGTGCTCGTCAGGTACAACGAGCACTACAGGTAACATATTCATTGGCACCATAATGCTAGAAGAAGCTAAGAATAGACTTAAAATACTTCGAAAAGAGATTGAAGCTCATGCTCGCGCCTACTATGAAAAAGACGCACCAAGTGTTAGTGATGGTGTCTATGATTCTTTGGTTCAAGAATTAAAACAATTAGAAAAGAAGTACCCCGAGCTTGCTGATCCTAATTTTATCGTTTATCGTGTTGGGGGCAAACCACTAGAGTATTTTGAAAAGAAAGAACACAAAACACGCATGCTTTCTTTGGGTGATGCTTTTTCTTTCGCGGAGGTACAGGATTGGCAGAAGCGTATTCAAAAGCTTGCTCCAAGTGCTGTGTTTGAATACTTTTGTGAACTCAAAATGGATGGGCTTGCTTGCTCTCTAATATATCAAGACGGAGTACTAAAGAGCGCGGTAACTCGAGGTGATGGAGCTATTGGTGAAGACATTACTCAAAACGTAAAAACAATTTCTGCTGTACCAATTGTACTTAAAGGGTCTTACAAAGGAGAACTTGAAGTGCGGGGTGAAATTGTTATGGCTAAAAGTACACTTGTCAGATTAAATAAAAAGTATCAAAAAGACGGGAAGCCACTCCTAGCCAATACTCGTAATGCTGCCGCAGGGTCAGTGCGACAACTCGATTCAAAACTGACCGCTGAGCGTAGTTTAGACTTTTTTGCTTGGGATATTGCACAGTGCGATTGGAAGGATTTTGAAAAACACAGCGAAGAACATAAATATTTACAAGATTTAGGTTTTCAAGTAGCCCCATTTGAAGGCGTGTGTGGAGACTTAGAAGAAGTAGAGAAAGTTGTCTCTTATATCGAAAAAGAGCGAGAAAAACTTGATTATGGAACCGATGGAGTTGTGATTCAAGTAAACCAGTTGGCCATTCATAATACTCTCGGTATTGTTGGCAAAGCTCCACGATATGCTATCGCTTATAAATATCCGGCAGAACAAGCGACAACCGTAGTCACAAATATTTCAGTGCAAGTTGGAAGGACGGGTATACTTACTCCTCTTGCTCACTTTGTTCCTACGAAAGTGGCCGGATCTCTGGTTTCTAAATCTACACTTCACAATATCGATCAAATTCGCCGACTCGATGTCAGAGTGGGGGATACTGTTATTATTCAAAAAGCAGGCGATGTGATCCCAGAAGTTGTAGAAGTATTAAAAAATCTTCGTCCAAGTAAAACTAAGGTTTTTGAGATGCCAGAAGTTTGTCCAGAATGTGGAGGAAAAGTAGTACAAAGAAAAGGTGTTTCTGGAGAGGAAAGTGTTGGCTACTATTGTGGTAATCCTGATTGTCCGGCCAAACAAACAAAAAATATTATCCATTTTGTTCGCACTATGGAAATATACGAAGTCGGGCCAAAGATAGTGGAGAGGTTGCAAGACGAAGGTCTGATATCTGATGCCGCTGACCTATTTACTCTAGAAGAAAGTGACCTTGCTGATTTAGAACGCTTTGGAGCTAAAAGTGCTGGAAACATCATTCGAGAAATACAGTCCAAGAAAAATCCACCACTTGATCGATTTATCAATGCTCTTGGTATTGTCCATGTGGGGGAGCAAACTGCTCGAGATTTGGCACTTCACTTCAAAACCTTTGATGCTTTTTGGAATGCCTCGAAAGAAGATTTGGACAGTATCGAAAACATTGGCCCGGCAGTTGTAGAGAGCATAATTTCTTATACCAAGAGTAAATATGGTAATCATTTTACCAAAAAGCTTTTCAATGCTGGAGTAAAACCAGTATCACTTAAAATTAAAAAAGGAGGAGCGTTTGAGGGCAAAACTTTTGTTCTCACTGGTACGCTTTCTATTTCTCGTGAAGAGGCTAAAAAGTTAATTCAAAATAATGGTGGCAAGGTTTCCAGTTCGGTTTCTGTAAAAACTGATTATGTACTAGTAGGGGACAATCCTGGTTCTAAGAAAGACGAAGCTGAGAAATTGAAAGTGAAGATGTTAACTGAAGCAGATTTTCTAAAAATGGCCAAATAAAAAATCCTGATTTTTTGTCAGGATTTAATCTTTGAAAGCATTAGGTACTTGAAGCCAAGATTTTGAATCTGTCTTGGACTTCGATTGCGAAAGCAGAATCATTTTCTCCATGAATACTGAAGCGCTTGCTGGCAATAAAAGTAGCCAACAAACCCGCTTCTTCTTTGATGTTAGAGAAAAATTCTATTTCTGTTTTTAACTCGCTAGCCAGCTCCTTTTCTCTTGTCATCAGACCGGAACATATCACCGATGAGCTCATCGATAATTTGTGCAAAGATTCAGAAATGTCACTGAGGGGGTTGCTTGGGTTTTCACTACACAGCACATCAGAAATAGTAGGATATTGTTGCCAGCCCTGTACCATGTAAGGTTTGATAATACTTGTAACCCTCTTCCTGCTTAAGTCTTCTTCTGCATCTCCCAGGTCATCAGTTATTTGTAAGAACTTCATCATCTCTGAGCCACCAAAGTATTCAGCCAAAGAGTCATTGGGAGCATATGAAAGCTTGTTCATTTTACGGGCCAGTGTACCCACGTAAGCGTTTTTGTTGTAATCAGGTTCGTTTCTTATATCGCTTAGCTGTGCTCTTAAGCTGGTAAAAGCTTCTGGCTCAGTAATAAAATCACCAGCTCCTACTATTAGCACCATTGCTAATCCGGGATTGATTTGTGTTTTTTTATCAGTTGCATCGTCAAAGATGACAACTAAAAGGTAAAGAGACAGCCATTGCAACAGTAGTTTTTTGAAACCTTCATTTTTGTCGAGAACAGGAAAGACTCTTTTGAAAAACCACGGACATAATTCGCCCATAAGTGGAGAGTTAGAGCTGTTTGCCCTATCTTCCAATAGTTGCAACGCCCGTTCTGCAACCTGTACTGGAAAACGAGCTTGTAAATATTCAAAGAGAAGTTTTCTTGCCCAAAGAATACTGCTTTCATATTGCACATATAGAGCAATGGAAAGCGACGGCGCACTAGTTGTTTTTTGCATATATTTAATTTTTAAGTTTGAAACAATTATTCCATATTTCTAACACATTCACAATGTCTATAAGATTTGCTATAGTTTCTTCATGATTGACTCAAAAACACTCGACCATTTAGCTCTTTTGGCCCGTCTGAGTGTGCCAGAGGAGGAGAAGGAACAATTGGCTAAAGACATCAATAATATTGTTAAATTTATTGATGTGATCCAGAAAGTTGAACTTTCTACAACAGAGCAAAAAGAATTTGCTCAAAAAAATGTTGCCAGGGAAGATGTGGTTATGCCACTAGGGAGTATTTATAATCTTGTTGAAGCTGCACCATTACATAAAGATGGTTTTGTCCAGGTACCAAAAGTTATAGAGTAAGGAATAATAAGTAATTAAAAGATGATAAACGATTTGCACAAAAAAATAATTTCTGGAGAAATTTCTATCAAGGAACTTGTTTCTTCTTATGTAGAAAAAGCCAAGAGTGAAAAACTAAATGCTTTTCGTGAAGTTTTCGATGATATTGATGAACAAGTTGCTAGAGCAGAGAAAATACTTGCAGAAGGCAAGGCAACAGCACTCACTGGTATTCCAGTAGCTATTAAAGACAATATTATGATGGCGGGGCATATTGCTGGAGCGTGTTCACATATGCTTGATCATCATACTGCCGCGTATGATTCTACTGTTATCAAAGCCCTTAAAGATGCCGGCGCGATTATTATTGGTCGGACAAATATGGATGATGGCGCTATGGGCTCTAGTACTGAGAATTCGGCTTACGGCCCAACACTAAACCCATATGATACTACTCGCGTACCTGGCGGCTCTTCTGGTGGGTCAACGGCTGCAGTGGCGGCAGACTTGGCTGTTTTGGCACTTGGTTCTGATACAGGTGGTTCAGTAAGACAACCGTCGTCTTTTTGTGGTGTTGTGGGGATGCTTCCGACATACGGCACAGTATCTAGGCATGGTTTGATTTCTATGGGGAGCTCACTTGATGTCATTGGTCCGATAGCTAAATCCGTGGTAGATGTGCAAACTCTTTACAACCTTATTTCAGCTTATGAACCACTCGATGCAACATGTATAAAAAAAGAAGACCGAGTCTGTGACACAAAACTTAAGAAAAAAATTGCTATTCCGAAAGGCATTTTTGATCAGGGGGGGATTGATCCCGAAGTGAAAGAGAATTTTGAAAATATAAAGAAAGAAATGGAAGGGCAGGGGTTTTCATTTACAGAAGTTGATTTGCCGCACTACGGTGACTCATTGGCTGTGTATTACATTTTGATGCCTGCCGAAGTATCTTCAAACTTAGCTCGACTTGATGGTATTCGTTATGGAGATAGAGTAGGAACTAGTAAGGTGCAACAAGACCTGTATGGAGAAACCCGTGGAGCACTTTTTGGTAAGGAGGTTCGTCGTCGCATATTGCTCGGTACTTATGTATTATCACATGGGTACTACGATGCTTATTACAACAAGGCAGTAGCCTTGAGGGAAATTATCCGAAAGGAAATTGCAAATACTTTAGAGGACTATGATGCTATTTTTACACCCACAACACCGACTCCGGCATTTAAAATAGGGGAGAAGTCAGGTGATCCTGTTTCTATGTATTTAGCCGACCTGTTTACTGTCCCAGCCAATATTGCTCAGCATCCAGCTATTTCCGTGCCATCAGGAAAAACAGAGGAAGGTTTACCACTTGGTGTTCAATTCATAGGCCCTCGTTTTGGTGAAGAGAAACTCTTCGCTCTCGGTAAGGTTATTGAAGGTGTGAGAAATGATTAGTTGCGGTACAATATAAGAACATGGAGACTCAATTACCAAACCCTGTTTTTCTAAATCTTGAGTACATATTTTTTCTCATTTACCGTGCCGTGAATAAGTTTTTTAGCTTTTTGTTTGGCACTAACATCACAGACCCAAATGCAGGAAGTAATTTTTTTCAGGGACTTAAAACACTAGCTACACTCTTAGTTATTATTTTAATAACCGTTATTTTGTACTGTCTCGTCCGTCTTTATGAGATTAAGCAAGCTGATAAACCTAAGAAAGTAAAAAAAGAAGTTGGTGTGGCAGATTCACTTGAGTTACCTGGGGTGGCAGGCAGTACACACTTTATAGACCATGGCACTACTCGTCGGAATGAGACATGGAATAGCATCAGAAGTAAACTACTCTCTGATACTCCGAGTGACTGGAGGCTAGCAATTATTGAAGCTGATATTTATCTGGATCGAGTATTAGACCAAAAGGGTTATTACGGAGATACACTTGGCGACAAACTTAAACAGGTGAGTCCAGAGAGACTACCTTCTGTACAAATCGCTTGGGAAGCGCACAAAGTTCGCAATCGCATCGCTCACGATGGTGCAGGCTTCGTATTGACTATGCCGGAAGCAAGGCGAGTACTCTCGTATTATGAAATAGTTTTTAGGGATCTGGAAGTGATTGATTAAAAATATACTTGCGTAGAGAGTTTTTCTGTCGTACAATCCTCATCGTTCACACTTAACGCATCGCGGGGTAGAGAAGAGGTATCTCGCAAGGCTCATAACCTTGAGGCTCCGGTTCGATTCCGGACCCCGCAACAATCTGTTTTGTCTTGAAAAAACCTTAAAATGTGCTATATTTTATCAATCGTCGGGGTAGCTCAGTTGGTTAGAGCGTAGCACTCATAACGCTAAGGTCGAGAGTTCGAGCCTCTCCCTCGACACACTGCACTCGGAAGTGTTATTGTATGCAGTACAAAAGAATTAAATATGCGGCTGTAGCTCAACGGTAGAGCACTCCCCTGTCACGGGAGAGGCCGTGGGGTCAGCACCCATCAGCCGCGCAAAAGAAAAGCCACGAAAGTGGCTTTTCTGCGGCTGAGCAAACAAACTGCTTTGCTTGCGTATGGGTGCTGACAGGCGCAGTGGTATTTTTCTAGCAAGAAAAACCACGAGCCGGGGTCGCGAAATTTCCTCGTGACGACGAGGAAATATTTGTGACCAGCTCAATCAGCCGCGCAACTTTAAAATAGGGGATACTTGACTATTTTTGCCATTTGTATTACTATAGACAGGTACTAACTAATATCTACTTGTGTTGTCGACCAATATTTGTGTCAGCATGACACGGTACGACAAACAATGAATTCAAATACATCATCAAGCGGGAGAGCCCCGCGCCGTTCTTATTCTTCGCCCTCCGCCAGCCGGCGGACAGAAAATTCTTCTGCGCGAGGTTCTTTTTCATTTAGAAAACCAAGCTTTAAAGGAAGTTCAAGTTCTAGACCTAATACAAACTACTCCAATGCTCCTAGAACAGCTAGATTGGTAGGTAATAGTACTTATAGCGGTTCTTCTTACGGCACAAGACCAAGAACAGTTCCAGGGTCATCTCCGTATGCCAGACCTGTTCGTACTGGTGGAGGCTATGGAGGCAGACCAGCAAGTGGTTCTCGTTTTGGTGGTAGACCGTCTTCTGGAGGCAGAGGGGGTGGCCGTGGTGGATTCAAAAAAGACCGTATTGATGAGAATATGTTCATCAACAAAGCGACAGTTACCCAAGAAGAAAAGTACATAGCCAAGCATACATTCGGGGACTTTAATATTCACGATATGTTAGCTAACAATCTTTTGCAAAAAGGTATTATTCACCCTTCTCCGATTCAAGATCAAGCTATTCCTGTGGCCCTCAAAGGAGGTGATATTATTGGTATCGCCAGTACGGGGACAGGTAAGACCGCTGCATTTTTAATTCCGATCATTAACAAAATGGTTACTGATAGAAACCACAAAGCCATGGTACTTGCTCCAACTCGTGAGCTCGCTATGCAGGTCCAAGAAGAATTCCGTCTTTTCACCCAAGGGATGAGACTCTTTAGTGTTGCCGCTGTTGGGGGTCTTCCAATTATCAAACAAATGCGTGAGCTAGAACATGGAGCACATATGATTGTGGGGACTCCAGGGCGTGTCAAAGATTTGATTGCCCGAAACAAAATCCCGATGAATCGTATCTCTACCATAGTGCTTGATGAGGCGGATCGTATGCTTGATATGGGATTTATTGATGACATGAAAATGATTTTGAAGCTTGTCCCCGAACATAGACAAGGAATGTTTTTCTCGGCAACCTTTGCTCCAGAAATCAAAAGACTTTGTACTGACTTTTTGAAAGATCCAGTGACTGTCTCTGTTAAGACCCGCGACACTTCAAGTTCTGTTGACCAAGATGTGGTGCGTGCGCCACATGGAGCCAAGCTGGACGCCCTACATGATATTTTAATTCGTCCGGAAGCTAAAAAGGTTCTCATCTTTAGAGAGACAAAAAGAAGTACTGATCAATTGGCTAAAGACTTGCGGAATAGAGGTTTTAAGGTTTCTGCCCTTCATGGAGACATGAGAAGTCGTGAGAGAATTCGTGCCGTTGAAGGCTTAACCAAGGGATTAATACAAGTGGTTGTCGCGACCGATGTGGCGGCTCGTGGAATAGATATTCCAGACATTACCCATGTCATCAACTACGATACACCTTCGACTTACGACACTTACATTCACCGTATTGGCCGAACTGGTCGAGCATCGAAAACTGGAGTGGCGCTTACATTTATCTAAATTTGGTATAATAGGAGGATAATATGCAAAAAGTATACAGACGGACCGCAAATACCATACATGTATTCCATCTATTTGTTATCGTTATGATCTTTGCTGGGTGGCTATTACCAAAGAAGTTTTTCTGGATGTACCAAACTACAATCATCCTAACTTTTCTTTTTGGTTTATTAAATAAAGGTACCTGTATTTTAACTAAATACGAGTGGAAGTTTAGAAGGAAGTATGATAACGGTAA
>JBBUBB010000061.1:0-5035 GCA_038058445.1 Patescibacteria group bacterium | reverse complement strand
AAGTCCCCTATTAGAAATATGATTTTATGGCCAAGGTCTTGGAAGTGACGAAGTTTACGAAGTGTTATTGAGTGCCCTATATGTAAGGTAGGAGCTGTCGGATCGAAACCACAGTAAACAACTAGCTTTTGGCTTAAACCAAGGGCTTTTTTAAGGAAATCAGAACTTGGAAGTATGGACTCAACCCCCTTTGTAAGAAGTACGTCTATCTGCTCGTCTGTAGTCATATATAGAGCTATTCTAGCACTATTTTGTTGGTTTTTTAACCATTTATCGTTATGATATACCTATGAAGCGATTATCTAACAAAGGGCTTGTTCTCGGCATTTGTGCTGCTTTTTTCTTATTTATAGGAGGGGCACTTGTTTGGGTTTCGTTTATTAAACTCCCAGATCTTTCAAATTTTGAGTCTAGAAAAATTGCCAACTCGTCAAAAATAGTAGACCGTACCGGAGAGGTTGTTTTGTATGATATAAACCAAGGCGTTAGACGAACAGAAATACCTCTGTCTGAAATGGGAGATAATATAAAAAACGCTTCAATTGCTATAGAAGATGAGCACTTCTATACCCACAACGGAATAAGACCAACATCTATTATACGAGCTTCGCTAGTAAATTTGACGAAGGGTAGTCTATCTCAAGGAGGATCAACAATAACACAACAAATTATAAAAAATACCTTATTAAATACCAAAAAAACCTTCACTAGGAAGATAAAAGAGTGGGTATTGGCGATAAAACTCGAGAAGTATTTTACCAAGGACCAAATCCTCGGTATTTATCTCAATGACAATCCTTACGGTGGGACCGTTTATGGTATCGAGGAGGCATCAAGGGCTTATCTAAATAAGGCATCAAAAGATTTAACTGTGGCTGAAGCTGCGTATCTTGCTGCCATTCCAAAAGCTCCTACTTATTATTCTCCTTTTGGGAAGAACAAAGACAAACTAGAGGCTAGGAAAAATACTGTACTCAGAAAAATGGCTGACTTAGGATATATTACGAAAGATCAGTATGAATTGGCTAAGGTGGAGGTGGTGACCTTCAACCCAAAAACACAAAATAGTATAAAGGCCCCTCATTTTGTTTTTTATATATTGGACTACTTACAACAAAAATACGGTGAAGATGTTATGGAAAATGGTGGATATACCATTGTGACTACCTTAGACTACGAGCTACAACAAAAAGCTGAAGAAATAATCAAGAAGAAAAGTCTAGAAAACCAGAAAGCTTATAATGCTTCAAATAGTAGCCTCGTAGCGCTTGATCCGAAAACCGGACAACTATTGGTGATGGTTGGGTCTAGGGACTACTTCGATGAAACAATAGACGGTGCTTACAATGTTGCCACCGCAAAAAGACAGCCTGGGTCTGCTTTTAAACCCTTCGTATATGCTGCTGGCTTTCAAAAGGGTTATACACCCGAGACTATCCTCTTTGATGTAGAAACAGAGTTTTCTACTACTTGCGGAAGTGTTCCGGATAGTTGTTATAACCCAAATGACTTTGATGGTTTGTTTAAGGGGCCCCTCACGGTGCGTAGTGCTTTAGCTGAATCTAGAAATGTCCCTGCGGTTAAAATGCTTTATTTGGTAGGCATGGATGATGCTCTTACTGTAGCAAAAGACTTGGGTATTTCCGGCCTAGGAGACAAATCTAAGTACGGCCTATCTCTTGTGCTCGGTGGTGGAGAGGTTTCACTTATTGATATGACCACCGCATACAGCGTGTTTGCTAACAATGGTATAAAAAATCAAACTACGGGTATTTTAGAAATACATGACCGTAAAGGAGCTTTAATTGAACAATTCCAACCAATCTCATCCCAGGTGCTTGATAAAAATATAACACTTCAGATAAATGACATTTTATCGGATCCTGTTGCAAGGGCTCCAACATTTGGTAGCTCTTTGAATATTCCAAATACTGCCTTCAAGACAGGTACAACTGATGACAATAAAGATGCTTGGATTATGGGATATTCTCCTACATTAGTTATTGGCGTCTGGTCTGGAAACAATGACAATAAACCCATGAAAAAAGGTGGTGCGGCAATCTCTGGGCCAGCATGGAAAGATTTTACCCAAGAAGCATTAAAAAAATATCCAGGTTTGCCGTTCGAAAAACCTCTCCAAGACCCGGATTATTTATCTCTAAAACCAATCCTTCGTGGGATTTGGCAAGGCAATAAATCTGTTTGGGTTGATAAGATTACTGGTAAGTTGGCGACCACCGATACCCCTGTGGAGGCTAGGGAAGAGCGTGTGGTAACAAATGTACAAGACACACTTTATTGGATAGACAGGTCTAATCCAAGGGGTCCAGCACCAACAAATCCGTATTCAGACCCACAGTTTTCTTTATGGAATGCTGGGGTACAAAAATGGTGGGAAGAGAATAAGTATCGTTTTACAATAACAACTGATAGTGATATTCCTACTGACTATGAGACTATTCATACGACTGATACTAAGCCTAAAATTGAGATCTTTGGTCTTCCTACACAAATGAGGTCTGTGGATCGGGCTGTAATTAATATTGGATCGAGTGGCCAATATCCAATCACATCAGTAGACATCCTTATTAATGACAACTATATAACAACATTAGCAAGCCCGTTTCGTTTTGTTTTTATTCCAAAGGACCATGGTTATTTGCCGGGGAAATATACATTACGAGTAGTGGCTGTTAATACGATTCTCTCAACAAACCAGAAAGATTTAAGTTTTGAAATTACTGAATAGTTGTGATTTTATAAAGGGTGAGTTTAGTTAATATTTTTGATTTTTTTAATAAGATGGCAGTTTTGAGTGTTGGTGAGGTATTAATATATAAAACCCCTTCTTTTGTTTTTATCTCATCTGTTTTTATACTCAATCCGGTCTCAGAAAATAATATCTTTACTATGTTTTCTTTATACTGCTCTTTATCTCTTAGTTTGTTTGATACTTGGGCGAGAATATTATTAAATAATGACATTTTACTTATTTGTTGGCATTAGTAGGTATATAAAGGATGGATCATTTATTCCTTTAATTATTATAGGTTTATTTGTTTCTGTAAATGAAATAGATACACTATCACTTATAACGGCCTGAAAAACATCTAAAAAATATCTGAGGTTAAAAGAAACTTCTATCGCCCCTCCAGAGATAACTGCATCAATTGAGGATGTGGATGAGCCGACATCATTGTTTTTTGATTCTATAACCACCACCTTTTTGTCGGTATTTACATAGAAATTAACTTGAAAAAACTTATCAGCAAATATTGTTGATAACTTAAGTGTTGATAAAAGTTCGTTTTTCATCAGTACAACTTTTGTTTTCTCCTCTTTAGGTATAATAAGTCTATAGTCTGGAAAAGCTCCATCTATTAATCTTGAAGTAAAGTAGACACCTCCACCAGAGATAGATAGTTGGTTTTTATTGAATGAAACTCTTATATCACTTGAGAATATATCTAACACCCTAAGAATGTCTGATATGTTTTTATATGGAATTAATATTTTTGGAATCTCTGGAATATTTTTTACTTTGATTCTTTTTTCTGCTAATCGGAAAGAGTCTGTGGAAACAAAAACGATATGATCCTGGTCTGTATAAATAAAAATGCTTGAAATTTCTGGTTTTATTTCAGTTGTGGCAGCACAGAAGTGCACGCTTTTGATACCTTCTTTTAGGGTTGAACTTTTTATTTCAAATGATTGACCCTCAACAATGGGTAGTGTTGGAAAATCTTCGTTAGGTAAACACTTTATTAGTGTTTTACTGCCGCCGCTATCTACCACTAAGTTTTCTTGGGCTAGTGTTAAAATTACATCTGTTGATCCTAAGATATTATTCACTACATTTGAGAGAATATCTCCTTTTACTAGTACAACACCCTCCTCAAAAATATTTGCATTCATCTCTATTTCAATACCTACAGCTAGGTTGGTAGAACGAATTTTTAAGCTTTTTCCAGATGCAATTAAAAGTATTGCTTGAAGTGATGGTAGTGTGAGGTTTTTAGCAGCCATTTTTTCGGCTATATTAATAAAATTTTTAAGTTGTTCTGTTTTGCACTGAATTTTCATATTTTTTAAATTAATCGCAAATTATAGTATAAGAGGTGTGAATTGTGGAAATAGTAATTATATTATTAAATATCAACGACTTTTATATATTGTGAGTTGTGGATTAAAACATATTTACTAATTATAAACAACTTTTTATATATAAAACTTATAGGTTTATTATTTGTTTTACACATATAATACACACTATTTAAACAAAATTCTTATATCATCCAACTCTTTCATAAGAGCAGGATTAGTTTTTAATTCATGTTTAATTTTTTCATATGAATGTATAACAGTTGTGTGATCCTTTCCACCAAGTTTAGAACCAATTGATGGATAAGACTCATTAAAATCCTCTCTTAAAATAAACATAATCATCTGTCTAGCCTTTACAATCTCCTTCCTTCTTGTTTTCTCGTATACAATTTTGTCGTCTAGGTTGTAATAATCAGATATTTGTTTAACAATAGTTTCAAAAGAAACCATTTTCTTTGGTTTGATACTATTGCGTATTAACTGTTTTACCTCAGACAAAGATATTGGTTTTTGTTTCATTTCTGAGTGCATTGTAATAATATTTAAAACCCCCTCAATCTCTCGAATACTCCCGGTTATTGAAGAGGCGATATATGAGAGTATTTCAGGCTCAAATGGAATATTACTCATCGATGTTTTTTCTTGGATAATAGCCATACGACTTTCCAGGTCTGGCTCTTGTATATCAATAGTCATACCTGCATTAAACCTTGTCTTAAGACGATCCTCTAAACCAATAATATGGTTTGGATGTTTATCAGAAGAAAAAATAATACTCTTTTCTTGCTCATAAAGGATATTAAAAAGATGAAACAGTTCGTTTTGGGTACCATCTTTACCAGATATAAACTGCATATCATCAATAATTAAAACATCCAACTTACGATACTTTTCCCTAAATGAAACCCCACGACTATTTTGTACTGAATTC
>JBBUBB010000060.1:0-3474 GCA_038058445.1 Patescibacteria group bacterium | reverse complement strand
TGGGGATTATGGTGTAACGGTTAACACGGAGGTTTGTGGAACCTTCGATTCGGGTTCGATTCCCGATAGTCCCCCAATATTTAAAGTGATTCCTGGGTGCCGTGCTTCTTGGCAACATGCCGTTCAACAAATTGTGAGAAAATAATTACTAGTATCAAAATGACAGCATAACCTACAAGCCCAACCGAGAATGAGATTGGTATCTTACGAAACGAACCAAGAAAAAAAGCGATATACCAAGAAGTGAAAGATATTCCTCCTAGAGCAAAAGCTAGGCGACGGAAATGTCGAGCTGGCGCTGTTCCTTCAAAAGAAAGCCGCCGCATGTATGGTGCCACAAACATATTTAGAATAAATCCGTTTAGTATGATAGCTCCTATCACAACAAGTTTGAGCAAGAACTTTGAAGAAACAGCTAGTCTGGTCTGTTCTGGAATAAAAAGTGCTAAACCACTAACAACCAATATCCCTAAGGCCAGCCAAATGGTATTTGTTAGTGTGTCCATCGTCCCCTTTTCTTCGAGCGAGATCTTGCCATCTTTCAAAAAACGGAAAAATAGTATATCGGTAATCGTCGCTGCCCCAACACCTAGGATAAATCCGAGGTTGTGTAGTACCAGCCACCACACTTTCTGAACCTTAAGAAGTGGAGCAAAAAGTTCTGTCGGAATGTGTGAGAGACTAACGATTAAGACTAGGTTGGTAAATGCAACCCCGAGACACCAAGCGCACCAAGAACGAATTACTAAAACCTGTAACCCAATTAAGTAGAGAGAAAATAACCCACCAATTACCAAAAGAAAGAAAAGCAGATATAAATCCCAAGCCGGAGAAAAGCCCATAAGTGGTAAAAAAATGAGAACAAGTACTGAGATAAAGTAACCGACTCCTAAAATTTCAGTTGGTACACCAAAGGTTTTTGAAAAATGGCTATGCAAAACAGTGTCACACGGATGTTCACGAGGGCAAGCTAGCCTCTGATTGCGTCTCTTTTTTATATAAATATAAGAGGAAAGTATTATCCCACAGAGGCAAGCAACGAAAGTAACTATCATATACATATGCACATTATATCAGAACCAAATCATTTCATTCTGTTATACTCTAAATTGTATGAAACAATACATTATTGAGGACTCACCACTAGCCAAGTTTCTTTTCAGTAACCCAAAGAGTTCTTGGCTCTGGTTAATACTAAGAATATATGTAGGCTACGAATGGCTTATTGCTGGTTGGTCGAAAATTCACTCGCCAGCTTGGGTAGGCGATAGTGCTGGAGGGGCATTAACTGGATTCATAAAAGGGGCTCTTGCAAAAACGGCAGGTGCTCATCCTGATGTTCAGGGTTGGTACGCTTACTTCTTAGAAAATATAGTACAACCTCACGCAAACACTTGGTCACATGTGGTTGCATACGGAGAAGTAATAGTTGGTATTGCTCTTATAATCGGACTGTTTACTGGTATCGCCGCATTCTTTGGGCTCTTTATGAATTTGAACTTCTTACTTGCTGGAACTGTCAGCACCAATCCAATACTCTTTACCATTAGTATCGCCCTTATCTTAGCTTGGAGAGTAGCTGGATATCTTGGAGTAGATCGCTATCTTCTCCCCCGTCTTGGCACCCCTTGGCAACGCAAGGTTCCGGAAGTAGAAAAACCAAAACTGCAGATTTAAATCCGGCGCGCACATAATAAAAAGACACCAAATATTTGGTGTCTTTTTATTATGTGCGCGAGAGAGGACTTGAACCTCCAACCCTTTGCAGGGGCTACCACCTCAAGGTAGTGCGTCTACCAATTTCGCCACCCGCGCATTTATTTTATTAAGTATACTATGATACTACTTCTTCAGCCTTAGATTACTCTACCTGTACAGATTCTTCTATCATTTCTTCTGGTACTTCTTTACCGAGAAGAATTTGTTTCATCTTACGGCGAATTTCTTTAACAGCCTTGTCACGAATATAGTAGAGCTTACTTCGGCGACTTTTGGTTTTCTTGGTAACCTCGATCTTATCTATCATTGGAGAGTAAAGGGGAAAGACGCGTTCTACCCCAACGCCGTTACTTATCTTTCGGACAGTAAAAGTAGCAGTGGGGCTAGTGCCGTGTTTGCGAGCCAAAACTATACCTTCAAAAGCCTGGAGACGGTACTTGCCCTTATCTTCAATTTTTGACCAAACACGAACATTGTCCCCGGAGTTAAAATCTAGAGCCTTTCGTGCTTTTGTGTCTATTGTGGTAAATGAGAAAGCGTCTTCCATATAGGCCGAAACTGTATCATATTTTGATAAAGCTCGCAATAGCAGCTTCGAAATCAGGAGGATATGGGGCTTCTGCCTCTATTTTCTGACCATCTTGGTCTACAAAACTGATTTTGCGGGCATGGAGGGCTACTCGAGAAAAGCCCAAGGCGTCGGGCTTTGTGGGGGCATAGAGAGTGTCAGAGACTATTGGACGCTGGAGGAACTTCATATGAACCCGTAGTTGGTGGGTACGGCCTGTCTTTGGAAATAAATGCATAAATGAAAATTGCTGACCTTGTTCATCTTCAAACTGATTCATTGCTTCCCATTTTGTTATTGCCTCTTTTGTCTCTCCTCTGATACCTCGACCGGCATGTCTTTGACGAAAGTCGTTTTTATTTCGACCAATTGGTTCAGCCACTGTGCCAGAGGCTTCTTTGAAGTGTCCCCAAACAAAAGCATGGTACTCTTTTTGAATTTCCCTATTCATAAATAATTTTTTAAAGTAAGTAAAAGACTCTTGCGTCTTGGCAACAATAATCACACCTGAAGTTTCTTCATCCAGACGATGAACAATCCCCGGTCGATCAATTTCTTGTTCGTCAGATACGATTGGTTCCCCTATTCCTTTGAGCTCAGGATACTTTTTGATAATCCAATCTGTCAGTGTTGGTTTATCGGTTTTGCCATCACTATGAACCATAAGCCCAGAAGGTTTGTTGATTACTAGATAGTCATTCGTCTCAAATAGAATAGTTGGCTCCATATAAAAGCAATACTAGCACATAATATTTTTTGTGGTCACAACTATTTCCCTAGCAGGAAAATGTCGCGACCCCGTCTCACCTGTCTAGAGAGACATGGCTCCGACTCGCACACAATACAAAAGACACCAAGCAGTTGGTGTCTTTTGTATTGTGTGCGCCCTGAGGGATTCGAACCCCCGACCTTCGCTGTGTAAAAGCGCTGCTCTACCACTGAGCTAAGAGCGCATAAGCTCTAATGTACTGTATCTCATTTTGTTAAGTTTTTCAAGACAGACTCTTACTTAGTTAAAAATAGACTAAATCCCACCTTTGCGCTAAAGTATTCACATGCTCCTGTAAGAAATCTTTCAGGAGCACCGCTCGAACATCTTGTGAAGACAGTCTTTCACAAATGCTTCTCGCTCGCTCCTGTAGTTAAATGGATATAACTGCGGACTTCTAAGCCGTTATTGTAGGTTC
>JBBUBB010000059.1:0-10873 GCA_038058445.1 Patescibacteria group bacterium | reverse complement strand
GATCTTCTAAGCTATTTTGTGGTACATCAGTGTCCAGCAAGTAAACACTCGCTCCATTTTCGTTCCACAACCAAACCTGGAAAAAGACATGTCTATTACTGATAGGGATAGAGATTGTGACTGGAACACTGTTATTTGTGATAAGCTCAACTCCACTATTTTTTATATCACTATTTATTACAATGTCGTTTTGTCCTTTTTTATAAAATAATCCAACAAAGACTATAGGGAGCTGGCTAGCACTTGCCTCTTTGACAATGTCCCCAGCCAGAATACCTAAACCACCGGCATAAGTGGGTAGTAACGGGGAGAGAGCATACTCAGCTGAAAAATAAGCAATCGGTTTTTCTTTTAGTGTTAGGTAATCACTAGAAGCTTTAAACTGCGCGACCCATGAGCTGTTGTTTTCTGTTTCCATATTGTTATGAGCCTCTCTGCTCAGGCTGACCGCCCCTAATTTCTAAATATTTTTTCTTATAACTTTCAATTGTTTTTTCAACCTCATTGTGTGGAATTTCAATACGCAAAAGATCTATAGCATTTATAGTATCATAAATGTCCAATTTGTTTTCAAGTTTATAAATTGCGTCTCTCCAAAGAATCGCTTTTTCATACTCCCGACTTTCGATAGCTTTTTGTTCAAGCCCTTTCATCATATCAATAAAGGCATGGTAAACACCTTCTTCGGCACCACCCAAAGCAACTGTTCGATCCTTAAATGGTATCCGGAGTATTGATTTTTGAGCTTGCATCATTTGTCTTATTTTACCTGTTCGCTGCCAATTAAACGCGGTGGTAATGATTTTCTCATAATAATTCCGACCTTCTTCTAAATCTTCTACACTTACTCCGGGAGTATGTCTCAAAGCATCAAGTAGACGATAAGCACCATCTTCAATCATCTCTAGACTCCACCAAGGTTTCCCTGATGCCCACCAAAAATGGTCCGATGCCAAAGCAATATCTAATTTTTCTCTCACTACGGAGTATCTAGGATTGTTGGTATCCAACGCGTAAACATTTTTTACTACCAAATCAGTAAAGGCCTTCTGCCATTTATGAATGATATTTTCTGGATCGGACCATGAAAGAAACTGATTGCCCTCATCTATATCTTGTTTGCTCGAAGCCCATGTAGCAGAGGCAGGCAATATTGACAACTCTTCTTTATAAAAACTTGGGATTTCAGATATTTGAATCAAATCAAGCTCATCAGTATCAAATATATCAAAGAGCATTTTTTCAAGCCCTGGCCTGTGATGCCCAAAAGTTTCTGCATCCATAGCAGTAATAACATAACGGTTACTTTTTACATCACTTTGCATAGCTTCTAAAAGTGTATCTTTTGAACGCACGACAGCGCTCATGATTAGGTTGCTAAGTCGGCGCTCACGAAAAAATACTTTTAGTTTACTGTCTTCAATGTTATAGATCTTGTTGTAGTCGACCTTCCCAACCTCTCCGCCACAAGAGATTTCGTCCAGAATCATCCACTCAAACCCTAGTTTTTCAATAACAGAGACCGCTTTGTGATCATAGGCCATTTCAGGGGCAAAAAATCCTTTGAGCTTTAGGCTCGGACCCAAAAAATGTTTAAGTGTTTCATTATTTAGTGTGATTTGACGAGTCATTTCAAGTTCAGTAAGAAAGGGAAGGAGGGCGTGATATTTAGTTGAACTTGTAAACTCAACACGGCCTTCTTCACAGAGATTTCTGAGATCCTTAATCAAATCCTTGTACCCGTATCTATCAAAAAGTTCAAAGAGGGCGCCGCTAACATTAAGAGTCAAACGAACATGCGGACGACTTTTAAGTCCTTCAATCAGAGGCCTATAACTCTGGGCAACTATAGCCTCAAGAATATCTGGTTGCTGTTCGGCAGGCTGATACATATGTAAAAAATTGGCCCATTTCATAAAGATTTATTTGTTGAATTGGTTAAGAGCTCTTTCAAATAGCTTTACATATTCCTTGGCTGACTTTTCCCAAGAAAAATTTGTATTCATTGCTCGCCCTTGTATTTCTTTCCAAACTTTTGTATAGCGAAAAGTCTCATAGGCTCGAACGAAAGCACCAAAAAGTGCATAGTGATCATAGGCTTCAAAAACAAACCCAGTTCCAGCGCTATTTTTCAGATCAACATCTTCGACACTGTCTACTAGCCCGCCAACATGTCTGACGATAGGTACCACCCCATAACGCATAGCTTCCATCTGAGTTAACCCTGAAGGTTCAAAGCGAGAGGGGATCAAGATAGCATCCGCTCCAGCGTAAATAACATGAGGTAAAATATTATCGTAGGAAAGATGCGTGGCTACATTCTTATATTTTTTATCTAACCCTTCAAAGAACGACAAATATTTTGAGTCGCCTCCGCCAAGAACTACGAATTGAAAATCAAAATTTTTAAGCATTGGTTCTATAACTTCTATAACCAGGTCAAAACCTTTCTGCTCTGCCAGTCTACCGACCATAGTAACCACAAAGACATCTTCTCTTTCTGGGAGATTGAACTTCTGTTGAAGAATCTTTTTATTTTTAATTCGATCCTCTAAACTCTTCGCATTGTACTTGTACTCAACATAGGGATTTGTTTCAGAATTATAATTATCATAATTAATACCATTTAGTATGCCAAAAAGCCGTGAACGCCGCTCCTGTAGTAGGGTATCTAAGGTCTCACCGTATTCAGCAGTCGTGATTTCTCGAGCATAGTTAGGTGAGACTGTATTTATCACATCTGCATACCTAATACCACGACGCATAAAGTTTAGCTTCAATAGTCTAGTATCAGAGAGAGAAGGGATCTCCGACTGACCATCGTCATAATCAAGTTCACTGATATGGTGATAATCAAATGTTCCTTGGTAATAAATATTGTGAATAATGAAAACACTAGCAATGGTAGAGACAATAGGATCATCTGTGTAATTACATTTCATGTAATTTGGGATAAGCCCCCCTTGCCAGTCATTTCCCACGATAATGTCTGGTTTCCAACCATCTTTGTGTCTAGCAAACTCTATGACTCCGCGAGCCAGTAGCGCCCATCTTGCTGCATCATCATCATAACCATAAACACTTCCTCTTTTTTCATAGTATTCCTCATTTTCAAGAAAGTAGGTAACCGCGCCGTCTGAAGATGTATGTTCTTTCACGTTACAAATTACATTGTCTAAATTTGAATCTGGAATATTCATTTGGCTGACCTTGGTAGTCATCTGAAACTTTTCTTGATCAATTGTCCCGTACTTTGGAATAAAAACCCTAGCATCATGACCTATTTCAAGTAAGGCTTTCGGCAGGGCATGGAGTACTTCACCCAAACCACCAACTTTTATAAAAGGAGCCGACTCTGAGCCGACGAAAAGTATTTTTAACTTTTTTGATGATTTAATAAAATTCATACAGTTAATGCTCAATTATTATTTCAGGAATATTTTTGTAATTCGGGTTTTTTACAAATATTTGCCCATCATCTTCTTTAATAACATAGTAAGCAAAGCCATGGAGCTCTTTAAGTGGTTTATAGTCAGCATGAACTGGCCATGAAGTCTTTTCATCAACAGTGAGTGCGACGGGGCTATTGTCAGAGGTCACCAACCACCCTTCTCCAATATTAATAATGAGGTGCCCAACCTTAGGAGGAATGGTAACTACGCTTCCTGCACTTATGAAAATAGCTTTCACAGACTCTATTTCATCATTACAAAAAGACCCATCATCTTTTTTCTTTCTCTCCTGCAAGAGCACGATCCCTTCACCAGAGAGAACTGTATAAGTTTCTCCCAGACCATCTACATGATAATGACCGTATGCCTTTATATATTCACCACCGACAGTGCCAGACTCTAGTATTGTTATGTTCTTTTTGTAATCTCCTCCACGAATCATGTAATAGTAAACAGCTGGCCCAGCACTCTCTGGGGAGTACAATACATCCTTCATCTCCTCGTGGGTACGAACTGCCCAAGCGCTCTCTGCCTGCATGTTATTTGAGGCTGTCATATTGGCTATATTGTAACATGAATTGCCGTCTAAAATTATAGCCTTAGCATACAAAAGTTGAAAAGTGTGTTATAATAAAGTCACATGGCGAAAGATTACTACAACATTTTAGGTGTTGATAAAAAGGCATCAAAAGATGATATAAAAAAGGCTTTTCACAAGATGGCCCACAAATATCACCCTGACAAAAGTGGTGGCAATGAAGCTAAGTTCAAAGAAGTGAACGAGGCTTATCAAACACTCTCTGATGATCAGAAACGAGCAAGCTACGATCAGTTTGGATCTGACGGCCCACAGATGGGGGGTTTCAGTGGAGGCTCTGGTTTTGATGGTTTCGACTTTAGTGGTTTCCAACAAGGTCAAGGAGGATTCGAATTTGATATTGGTGACATGTTCGGTGGAATGTTTGGCGGAGGAAGATCCGCCAGCTGGCGGAGCACGAAGCCCCACGGCAACGATTTACAAACATCTATGACTATAGACTTCAAAGAATCTATCTTTGGTGTAGAGAAAGAATTGAAAGTGACTAAGCCTTCTACTTGTAATACCTGTAAGGGTGATGGCGCAACTCCGGGGACCAAGCTCGAGACTTGTAGTGTCTGTAATGGTAATGGAGTAGTACGAAATATTCAGCGGACAATTTTGGGTTCTATAGCTACAAATCAGATGTGTAGTAAATGTCATGGCTCAGGACGAGTACCAAAAGATCCATGTAAAACTTGTCACGGCACTGGCGTTGTCCGTGATACTCGGACTATCAAACTCTCTGTCCCAGCTGGCATCCAAAACGGTGAGACGCTTAGACTCTCAAGTATGGGCGAAGCTGTGCCAGGCGGACCTTCTGGAGACCTTTACGTACATATCACAGTCACGCCACACAAAAGTATTCAAAGAAAAGGTGCTGACCTTTATAGCACTCTAGATATCAAACTCACTGATGCGCTCCTTGGAGCACAATACTCTGTGGAAACCTTAGATGGCTCAGCGCCAATCTCAATCCCAGCTGGTACCAAAATAGGGAGCACTGTTGTCCTCAAAGAAAAAGGCGTACCTCCGCCAGCTGGCGGATACAAATCCCGCCGTGGTAACTTCATAGTACAACTCAACATCAAGCTCCCAGAAAAACTCACGAGGGAAGCAAAAGAGATCATCGAACAACTCAAAAAACAGGGGATATAAGTATGACAGAAACCTTTAATCCAAAACCAGAATTTATATATAAAATAGAGAAGGAGGGTGATTATATTGAAATTAAAGCTAAAACTATTGACGATCTGACAGAAAAAGGTTGGGAAATTTATTGTGTTCTACGGGAATATCCAATAGTTCCAGAGCATGAAAAAAAAGAAGTTATTGCATCTCTAAAAAATGGCGAACTACTACGACCAAATGGTTTTGGACTTAGAATCAAATCAAAAGATAATGAACAATTTCTCTACGTGCTCAATCAAAACGCAATGGGCTACCAACCGAATAGGGATCTTATAAAAAAGGCAACTGGATATTAATAAAAATTTATGCGTGGTCTTTGTGTTTATGTGGAACTAGGTGAGACAAGACACAACCCATGACGCCACCGAGGACGATGAATTCTAGGATTGAGGAGTGACTTTCGGCCAGAACCCCGACCACCTTTGGTACAAAGAAATAAATACAAACAACGCCGAGAACAATACTTGACCACATTTGATAACGGACATTGTAGAAATGCTTTTTGACTTCTCCCCAAAGGAAAACATAATCCATTACTATATGAACGATTACCCAGAATAAAACAGCGGTGGTAAAAGAGAAGCCGACGGAAGCATACTCGATGGATTCGATAGTCATGTGGGCTACTAGGAAGAGGAGACTAAGTACATGCGTTGTTCTATGGGCAAACAAAGCCACAATAAAACCGAGTACTAAGAAGGGGAGCACACGCCAAGAAATCCCTATTTCAAATACATGGATAAGCAGGGCTACAAAATACACCAGTAAGAATATTTTCCAGAGATATTTTTTCACAACCTATATAGAATACAAAAAAACTAGCATTTCTGCTAGTTTTGCACTGCCGAGGCTTTGCCTCGGCAACAATTTTATCGCCTTAACTTCAACCAATCTTGCTTGAAGATAGCTAATAATACTTGATCATAGTACTTACCATCTCGATAGTAGTGCTTCTTTCTTATCCCTTCTATTTTGTAGCCGCAGTTAAGATTGTGCTTAATACTGCCTTTGTTGGCAACAAAAGCTAGACTACAGACTTTACGAAGGTTCAGAGTTTGGAAAGCATAATCAAGTAAAAGCATCTTTGCTTCTCTAGCATAGCCCTTATTCCACTCTTCTTTAGCACCAAGCATAGAGCCTGTTTCAGCAGTTCCGTCTATGTGATTAATCTTCATTAAAGCCATAGTACCAAGAAGTTTATCTCCCTTTTTGAGTACAACAGCAACGATGACATCTGAGCCTCGTGTCATAACTTTCTTTATCCATGTTTCCTCATCGAGTTTCGATACTGGCATAACATTGGTGAGATAGCGACGCACCTCTGGATCATTTGCATAACTTTGAAGGACATCTAAGTCAGAGAGATCAACTGGGCGTAAACAAAGCCTCTTTCCTTCAAGGAAAATAATTGGTTTCTTTTTCATACTATTTAATTTTTAAAGTTAAAAAACCGGCATCATTGGCCGGTTGTTATACAAAAATAAGATTAGAAATTATTTATATTGCACAAAATATCGGCCAACGAGAAAAAGCAAGTGGGGAATTGATCCCGGCTTGCATGTGGACTGTATTTTGTTTTGCGCATAAATAATGCATGCGTTTTATACTAGCATGTTTTAAAAAAATGTAAAGGGGAAATAAAAAAACCGAGCTTTTTGGCTCAGTCTTTAGATAAATTCTCCTTCAGCAGAATAATAATTAACTTTTGTAATCTTGATATGGTCTTCAGGAAGAACCAAACCGCCAGTCGGACCTTTTCTCTTATCCTGGAACTTTTCAAAGCCTTTTATTTTAATTAAAACCTCGCTCTCATCGGCTTCTGCTTTGGTAGAAGCAGCAAACGGTTTGCCCTCTACTAGTATTAACTTGGCGTAATACTGTTTGCCGGTACGAAACACGGCTATAGGTTTACCATTTTGAGGCTGTAGGATGTCTTTTAACTTAAGAACATTACTGATATTTTCCATAAAGAATTATTTTTTTCTTGATTATAGTCAGCTAGGTAGGGAAGTCAAACCTCTCACTAGCTAGGACGGTCCTAGCTAGCCAAATGTAAAGAAAATAAAAAACCCTTAATCAGGGTCATAAACTTCAACTTTAATGCTGTAGGCGTTAACTTTTTTTACAGTGAACTTGCTATCACTGTTTGGCTCTCCACCAATGAAGACTACTAAATAATTTTGTGATGGATCAAGCTCTTTTCTGTTTACATCAAAATCAGAAACCCTACCAACAATGGTCTTCCCTAATTTTGAAAAGTGTACATGACCATTGATTGACCTGAGCTCCGCGCCTTCAACGATGATATCTTTTAATGTTTTCTCCGTAAGCGGAAACTTGAACGGGTGTGTCAATTTTATTTTTCTCATTACAGGACAATTTTTCTTGATTATATGCTGATGGAGAGGGAAGTCAAACCTCCTTAGGAAGGACGGTCCTTCCTACATATTGACAATACATGATATTTATGCTATGATATAAATATAGTTCTTTGAGAAGTTTTATTTGGTTTTCCAGAGCATCTTATGGAGATTCTGGTAAACCAAATAAGACATGACCAATACAGCAACTATAGAAAATAAACCTGCTATAGGTACCGAAATCTCCTCCAATGATGACAAGTACCCAATTGCATCATGGAATGCAAAAAGAGGAGGATTCCTAGCTAAAATATTTTTCTACAATGGAAGCGATGTGCCGCAGGGACTGTGGTTAGCAGTTTCAAATCAGCAATACGGTAGTTCGGGAATGATTGTTTTTATCAAAGAAAGACCTAAGATGGGTCAGAAATTGAAAATAAACAAAATTTCAGAAAAAGTTGCCTTTGCTGATATTGTTTAAGATCGACATTGGCTTGTATCTCTAACCAGATACAAGCTTTTTTTATTGTCTTTTTTAGGGTAAAATATACCTATATATGGCATCGCTAGAAGAGCTCAGAGACGAGCGGTTGAAAAAGAGACACATTCTCGAAGAGAAGGGTTTTGATACTTACCCGGCCAAAAGTGAGCGCACTCATACTATATTTCAATTCAAGACTCAATTTGATACCTTGGCAGAGTCCAAAGAGAAAGTCACTATCGCCGGGCGAATAATGAGTCAGAGAGGGCAGGGAGCACTGGCCTTTGCTGATCTATTTGATGGCAGTGCCAAAACACAGCTCTTTCTGAAATCAGACGAGATGGACTCTGAGATTTATAAACTTTGGAGTGAGACTACAGATGTTGGGGACTTCGTCGAGGCTACTGGTATTGCTTACACAACACAACGAGGTGAACAAGCTCTCTTTGTAAGTGGCTGGAAAATGCTAACCAAAAGTTTGCTTCCGCTTCCAGAGAAATGGCACGGTATCACTGACCCAGACGAAAGATATCGCAAGCGATATTTGGATATTCTGACTGACCCAGAGCTTCAAGATCTTTTTTATAAAAAATCACAATTTTGGGAAGTCACTCGCAACTTCATGAAAGAAGCTGGATTCTTAGAGGTAGAAACTCCAACACTCGAAGTCACAACTGGTGGAGCAGAAGCTAATCCATTTAAGACGAGACACAACGATTTTGATATTGATGTTTTCATGCGTATTTCTGTAGGCGAGCTCTGGCAAAAGCGTCTTATGGCAGCAGGATTTGCCAAGACATTTGAAATAGGCCGTGTTTACCGTAACGAAGGCTCAAGTCCTGACCACCTCCAAGAATTCACTAACATGGAATTTTATTGGTCATATGCTGACTATGAAATGGGGATGGACCTAGTCGAAAGACTTTATAAAAAGATTGCCGTCGATGTATTTGGAAAAACAGAATTTACAACTCGTGGGCATACTTTCGATCTAGGAGATACTTGGAAAAAAATAGACTATGTCAAAGAAGTTGAAAAACAAACTGGTATCAATGTGCTTGATGCGAGTGAGGGTGAGATGAAAGAGAAACTTGATGAGCTTGGTGTTTCTTATACGGGAGATAACAGAGAACGTCTAACAGATAGTCTCTGGAAATATTGCCGCAAATCTATTTCGGGACCTGCCTTTCTTGTCCGTGCCCCAAAGCTTGTCTCGCCACTAGCCAAGTCTTGTGCTGATGACCCTCGGGTTACAGAGCGATTTCAAGTATTACTTGCAGGGAGCGAAGTCGGAAACGGTTTTTCAGAGCTAAATGATCCAGTAGATCAGAGAGCTCGCTTTGAATTACAGCAACAGCTCATTGAAAAAGGGGACAAGGAAGCCATGATGCCTGAATGGGAATTTGTAGAAATGCTCGAACATGGCATGCCACCAACCTGTGGTTTCGGTTTCGGCGAAAGGCTCTTTGCTTTCCTCGTCGACAAACCACTGCGCGAAACTCAGCTGTTCCCACTACTTAAACCTAAGAATGACTAGACATGCCGATGATAACTGTAAAATTCGATGACAAAGAAGTAAGTGATGAAAAAATCACTCAATTATCAAGTGCCCTACAAAAAATTGTATCCGAGGCTACGAGCATTAAGGAAGTTTTTGTATATGCAGATAGTCCTAGAATAAAGATAGATGTTGCTCCTATAGAGGTCTTTATAGAAATGAGCGCAACTAAGGTTGAAGATAGAGAAGGTTTGTTTAATGACATTAGAGATAGATTGGCTGATTGGAAGCAGGCAAATGATTTTGAATATCCTATAACTATTACCCTAACACCAGTAGATTGGAAATTTGAAGTGGGGATATAAAGTATGGAGCTAGATAAAAATATAAAGAGAAAGTATCTGCTTGAGCAATATAATCCAGAATGGGTTGAGCAATTTGAAGTTATAAAGAAAAGGGTAGAGGATGTTTTTGGAGAAAAAGCCCTAAGTATTGAACATGTTGGGAGCACATCTATCCACGGGATGTTCGCCAAACCACTTATTGATGTTTTGGTTTCAGTAGAAAATATCGAAAATCTCCAAGGCGAAACAGGAGGAATGGAATCTTTAGGGTATCTGCATGGGAGAGACTACATAGAGCCGAGAAGCTTACTTTTCTTCAAAATGACAGACGAAGAGCAGAAACTCGAAAATATTCATGTGTGTGAAAAAGGCTCAGCAAAAACAAAGCAGTTTCTTATAATGAGAGACTTCTTTAGGGCGTTCCCGGACAAGGCGAAAGAATACTCTGACTTAAAAAGAAAGAACTTCGAGGAATTTCCTGACGACTACCCTGCATACAGAGCAGCAAAAACTCCTTTTTTACAAAAAGCAGAGCAGGAAGCATATGAATGGAATAGCAGTTTGACATAATAGGCTCAAATAAGTAGTATCAAGAAAAATACTACACAATGGAAACAAATACAGCTGATGCCTTAGCGAAGGCCCAGAAGGATTATAAGGATAACTTCGTACCGAGAAAAGAAATTTGTATCTCTTTAACACTTGGAGAAATCAAGGAACTCCTTTTGTCAGAAGAGTTAAATAAGGATTTGCAGATCGCCTTGCAGTTCAAGTTTTACTTACGCCAGCTCTTGTTGGCATCCACCGCTGAAATGCAGGTATTGGAACCTCTGAGACAGATGCTTTCAGATATACACGATAAATGTATGGATCGTGGGGACGGAGTAAAAGGACTTTGGGCGACATTGCTTTTAAAGCATTTCCTAGCCCGCCAGCATGACTACACGCTGTGTCAAATCTTCACTGGCTC
>JBBUBB010000058.1:0-7222 GCA_038058445.1 Patescibacteria group bacterium | reverse complement strand
TTACGTAATAAGAAAAGGTATTACATTAAATTATTTGAGGCTGTTGCAGTGGCCGCTCATCGAGAGCAGGTGAATTAGCACCGATAACAAGACAGGATACATATCCTGTTTTTGTTTTCCACAGTATTTGTATAATCTGCAAATTTTCCTCCCTTATATCACTTTCTTCCTACAGATAGAATGGTTGTAAACATTCTTTCACAATTAAAACTTTAGAATCATGGATTCAAACACTTCTCCATCCACCAAAGTGGATGTGTACAAAATCGTCACTGACCGTATCATTGAACTGCTTGAACAAGGTACTGTGCCCTGGCAAAAGCCTTGGACAGATGCCGGTGTACCAGCAAACCTTCTAAGCAAGCGGCCTTACCGGGGTATTAACCTTTGGCTTCTGCTTTCTCTTAACTATGAACGCAACCTGTTTCTGACCTGGGATCAATTGAAAAAGATTGGTGGTTCTGTAAAGGCAGGGCAACATGGGCAAGTGGTCGTATTCTGGAAAACAGTTAAAAAGACTGACAATCCTGAAGCGGAAGACAAAAAAAATGTACCCTTGCTTCGGTATTACAAAGTCTTCAATGTAGAACAATGCAAAGACATTCCCGAAGGTTTAGTAATGCCATTTGTTCAGCAAGAACACGATCCCATTTTAGAATGTGAAGCCATTCTTGGTGGTATGCCTGATTGTCCGGCGGTAAAGTTCAAAGAACAAAAAGCTTTTTACGACATCATTGGTGACTACATCAATATGCCTAAGAAGAAAAGCTTTAAAACCAACGAAAGCTACTACTCCACTCTTTTTCATGAACTGGTGCATAGCACCGGGTCAGAAAAACGTTTGAAGCGTCCTACAATTACTGAAATGGCTGAATTTGGCTCTGAGCCATACAGCATTGAAGAATTGGTAGCTGAATTGGGAGCGGCTTATCTATGCTCATTTGCTGGCATCCTGGCTTCTCAGATCATAGACACCGCTGCTTACATTAAAGGGTGGCTTGGCAAACTGAAGGATGATAAACGGTTCATTATACGAGCCAGCGGATATTCGCAAAAAGCAGTTGATCATATCCTTAATATCAAGGAAGCTGCAAGCACAAATGAAATTGAGCAATCAGAATTGCTTACAGAGAATTAACCTTACAAAGCCTGAATTTTTCAGGCTTTTTTATTTGATAATATGTTTTGAAATATTAGTATGAGTTAGTCTTATTTAACTTCTGTTCCTGTCATTTTGAACTTTAGTTCTTCAGTTTTTCTTTTTCGCTTTGTCCTGCGTGCTTCTATACCTTGTTTTATCGCCCCTATAAAACCTCCTACCCCGGTAGTAGCAAAGAAAGTTACGATACCTACTCCGACTTTACCCATAAAACCATCATTCCACTCCTGCTGTAATATCTCTAAGGGATGCCTAAGGTTTTCAAGTTCAATATTACCACCCTGATTGATACTACTTACCATGACTGCAGTAATAGCTGTCAAGATTCCACCTATTACCGCTAGCCCTTTTGCTTCACTTTTTCTATTTCTTTCTTCGCTCTTCATGTGCGAAACACGCTCCCCTGCACGATTCATTTGCAAATATGTGCTTCCACCACCATCAGTATAATTCTTCTCAAAATTCTCTTTGAACTTTTCCACTCCACCGTAACTTTCAATATCCTTCTGCAGCTCCGCCAAACTCACACCCAGCTTATCAGCTTCTTTTAATATCTCTGCATCAAACTGTTCTTGAGTTTTTTCTTCTTCGAGCTCTGGTTTTTCTTCTTCAGGTATGTGTTTTTCAAAGTTAAATTGCATATATTACTCAGATTTACTCATTACTTCCTTTATAAATACTCGCATCTCTTCGACTCCCTTATTTAAAAACTGCAAAAGTGCAAGCTCTTCTTGCGCTGTTGCAGTGCCACTTTTTACTTTCTCTGCTAACGCTTTTACCTCTTCTAGTTTCATTTCTGTATCCATACCGAAATAATACCCCCCAATAAGGGTTTTTGTCAACCCCTTATTCCAGATACTACGGTGTCTAATGATGTTGAGCAGTGTATGTTGCTAGAACGCTCAAAAAGGTTAATAATTCAGGCTATTTTATTTGTGTGGGCACTTCCGACCAGTTATATTAATCCGTTTCCCTAGAAGCTTTTGAAATGATGGCAGAAAGGAAGTATTCAATTAATGCGATTTACGATACCGTTAATTCAATAGGATTGACTATAGTAAAGGCTCAATTTTATAAAATGCTTAAAAATGAGCTATATGCTGGATGGCTCTGCAAATTTGGTGAGCGTCATAAAGGGAAATTTGAACCCATTATTTCTGAAGAGATATTTAATCGGGTGCAACAGGTTATGAGAAATAAGAAGACTCCTTTAGTCTATAAAAGTGAACATCCTGATTTCCCTTTACGGAGATTTGTAATTCACCCACAAAAACACAAACTGACGGGAGCTTGGTCAAAAGGACGAAATAACAAATATGCGTATTATAGGTTTATCGGAACAAGGCTTTATTGGCCCAAAATTGAATTAGAGAAGACTTATGAGGAGTTTATAGATAAATATTCGTTTGATGATTACTTATTCGGCAAACTTAAAAAAGAGATATTAAATCGATTTTCTATGAGGTCTCTGAATATAGTAAGAGATAAGGAGGCTCTTTCAAGCAGAAAGCAACAGCTAAAAGAAAAACAAAGGGCTTTTTTACAAAAGAATATTAACGGAATAATAAGCGATTCATTACTCAAAGAACAACTTATAGTTATTGAAGATGAAATTTGGGCTATTGATAACGGCATAACACAGATCGAAGAAAAGAAAGTTGATGCTGAAAGAATACTCCAGTTTCTAGAAGAATTCCTAATACATCCTTCTTTGACTTGGAAAAATTTACCTTTAGATATCAAGGTAAAATTGCAATGGTTCCAATTCCCAGAAGGAGTAACCTTTGACGGAAAGAGATTTCGAACCGTAAAAATATCCAGCATTTTCAAGCTGAAACAGTTTTTTTTGACCAAGAATTCTCCTATGGTGCGCCGGGCAGGATTTGAACCTGCGGAGCCCGAAGGCGTCAGATTTACAGTCTGATGTAATTGACCACTCTACCACCGACGCGTGCACGCTACCGAAATTGTAGCGCTGCAATAATATACGAATCTACCTTAAGAAGCAATTACCTCTTTAGTAGCTTTCTTGAAAGAACTACTCTGTTTCTTTTTATTTTTAGAGGTGACGACAATGTCTTCCCCTACTACCGAAACAGTCACAGCGTCACCGGAGACTACTGTCTGCCTGATGATACGCTCGGCAATCGGATTGAGGACTTTCGTCTGAACAAGACGATTGAGGGGACGAGCCCCGTACTGTGGATTATATCCGACACGAGCCAATAGCGAAAGTGCTGCGTCTTCTACATGCACATCGATCCCCTTTTCTATAAGGCGAGAAACAACAGCACTGATACGAAGACCAACGATTTCTTTAATAGCGTCACTCGAAAGAATATCGAAGACTACAATCTCATCAATACGATTGAGAAATTCTGGACGGAAATGATCCTTGAGTGCACCTTCTACTTTCTCTTTCATCTGGCTATATTCAGCGGTTTCAGAATTGTTGTGGAAACCAATAGACTCCATCTTTTGCACGAATTGACTACCGATATTACTAGTCATGATGATAATGGTATTTTTGAAATTGACCTTTCTACCCTTTCCGTCTGTGAGCATCCCATCATCGAGCACTTGGAGTAGTATGTTAAATACTTCAGGGTGAGCCTTTTCTATTTCATCGAAGAGAACTACTGAATAAGGTTTGTGACGAACTGCCTCAGTTAGTTGGCCGGCTTCATCGTAGCCCACATACCCCGGTGGAGAGCCGATAAGTTTAGAAGTGGCATGGCGCTCCATATATTCACTCATATCTACTCGGATCAAAGCTTTGTCGTCGTTAAACATAAACTTCGCAAGCGCTTTTGTTAGTTCAGTCTTTCCTACTCCTGTTGGGCCCAAGAAAATGAATGAACCAATTGGTCGATTTGGGTCACTGATACCAGCTCGAGCACGGCGTAATACATGTGCCACTCTCGAAATAGCTTCATCTTGCCCCACGACACGCTTCTTGAGCTCCGCTTCCATTTCAGCCAATTTTGACCTCTCCTCTTCAAGCATCTTTGTCACTGGCACTCCAGTCCACCTTGCAACCACAGAAGCTATATCTTCTTCGGTAATTTCTTCCTTGAGTACCCTGCGAACTTTCTGTAACTTTTTCAGACGCGCCATTTTAGCATCCAAATCTTTCTGAAGAAGTGGCAAATGTCCGTATCGTATCTCGGCTGCTCTTCCAAGATCAGCACGGACTTCTGCAGCCTCCGCTTCAAGCCTAAGTGTTTCCAAATCCTTTCTAATTTTAGAAATATCAGCTAGCAGTGTTTTCTCTGTCATCCATTTTGTTTCTAGCTCTTTTGTCTTCTCTGTAATATTAGCAATTTCTTTTTCAATGTCAGAAATACGACTCTTGGCTGTTTTAAGCCCGTGTTTTTCAGCAAAATCTTTATCGATATCTTTGCTTATCGCCTCTTTTTCAATTTCAAGCCGCATTATTTTTCTATGGGCTTCTTCAAGGGCAACTGGTTTATTTTCAAGCTCCATTCGTAGAGCTGAACATGCTTCGTCAAGCAGATCCACTGCTTTGTCAGGTAAATGTCTGTTAGTTATATATCTGTTCGAGAGATTAACCGCGGCAATAATAGCATCATCAGTGATGTGAACACTGTGGTATAGCTCGTACTTTTCTTTAAGCCCTCGAAGTATTGCGACAGTATCTTCTGGAGATGGTTCATCGATCATCACCGGCTGGAAACGCCTAGCAAGAGCCGGGTCTCTTTCAATATACTTTTGATACTCTTTGAGTGTGGTAGCGCCAATTGCCCTGATTTCTCCGCGAGATAGTGCAGGCTTTAGCATGTTGGACATATCAATACCTCCTTCAGCGTTACCAGCTCCAACTATGGTATGTATTTCATCAATGAAAAGAATAATCTTGCCATCAGCTTTTTCTACTTCTTTAAGTATTCCTTTGAGTCTCTCTTCAAATTCTCCACGATATTTTGTCCCAGCTAGTAAGCTTCCAATATCAAGCGAAACCAACTCTTTATCCTTCAGACTCTCTGATACATCACCTTTGGCAATACGAACAGCCAAGCCTTCTACCACTGCAGTTTTACCAGTCCCAGGCTCACCAAGAAGTACTGGATTGTTTTTGGTGCGGCGAGAGAGAATTTGCATAATGCGCATGATTTCATTGTCGCGACCAATGACTGGGTCGAGTTTGTCTTCTCTAGCGAGTTTAGTTAGGTTCCTAGTGAATTTGGTAATCAGACGAAACTTTTTGCTTCCGCCGACTTCGGCATTTTTATTATTTCGAAATTCTGAAATCACACCAAGCACTGCAGTTCGATCTATTTTGAATTTATCTAAAATTTCTGAGGCTTCATTCTTGATATCAAGAAGCGCGACAAATAAGTGTTCTGTGGAAACAAATGCATCTTTTATTTCAGCCGCAACTTTCAGAGATTGTTCAATAGCTTGAGCCATATCAGCTGTCAGAAACATTTGATACGATGGTGCGACAGTTGTGTGCCCATCAGCGGCTTCTATGGCTTCAAGCACAGTATCAGTTAGGTGAATACTATCGATATCTATTCGATCAAGTAAGGTAATAATATTTGAATCTTCCTGAACTAAAAGGGCGGCCAAAAGATGCACGGTATTAACATTATTCTGTCCGCGTTCAATAGCAAGCTCATGAGCTCGCTTAATGGCTTCCTTGGCTTTGGTTGTAAATTGACTTAGTGGTGGCATGAGTTAGTGGAAAGTTAAAAGTTATAAAGTTCATAAAGATGAAAGGGTCTCAGTACTAATGACGAATCAGCCCTGCAGAAATTTCGGTATATCAGCACTATATCACAAAACGCTTATTTTTCTAGTACGGAATATTGTACTTTTGTAAAACAGATTTTATAGCAGAAACAGTTTTATTGAGATCTTTCTTCGATGTTTTCCGTCCGTAGGAGATGCGAATAGCACCGAGTTTTTCATGAGGGTATAGAAGTGAAAGTAATTCTGATTCATTTGCGTCCTCGTTCTTACAAGCGCTCTTTGATGAGGCAGCGATACCTCTGGCATCTAGCTCTATAACTAAAAGTTCACTGTCTAGATTCGGTATAACAAGGTGTGTTATATGCGGCGTCCGCCAGCTGGCGGAGCTCCCCGCTCCAGTAATACGAATTCGTGGAAAATTTTCTTTCAGCTTTTTTTCAAAATATTCCTGTAGAAATTTCACTCGAGTAAACTCTTTTTCCATGTTTTCTTGAGCATATTTTAGCGAATGAGTAAACTCGTGAATGAGCTCAACTGGCTCTGTCCCCGGCCGTAATCCTCCTTCTTGCCCTCCGCCATACATAATTGGCATAATTTTAATTCCTCGTCTTTTATAAAGTATACCTACGCCTTTGTGGCAGTAGAGTTTTGTGGCACCAAGAGTCATCATGTCTATTCCAAGCCTAGCAACATTTAAATCATAGAAAAGTGGCGCTTGGGTGGCATCGACATGGAAAACAATAGTTTTGTCAAGATATTCTTTTCTTAATTTCCTTATTCGCTTAGCTATTTCTTTGATTGGTTGGACTGTTCCTATTTCATTTTGGACAAAAATCACAGAGACTAAAACGACTTTTATTTCTTCTGGAAGATTTATACTGCTTGGCATGACATAGCCATTCTCTTGTACAAGTTCACATATTCTAATTTGCGTATCAATATTTTTTACTGTTTCTTTAACTGCTGAATGTTCAAATGGGCTAACATAAACAGCAATTTGGCTTGGCAAAACACCATTACTTACTTGTTTTTGTAAAAAACCACTAACTGCTAGGTTGTCACTTTCTGTTGCCCCGCTAGTAAAAATAATTTCCTCTGGTCCACCGCCAAGAGTCTGGGCTACAAGTGCACGAGCATCAGAGAGTACTCGCTTGAGAGCTACACCTTCTCTATGCAAGGCACTTGGATTGGCTAGTTTAATAGCTCTTGGGATTCGTGGAAACGAATTAACCATTTTTGTATCAACAGGAGTGCTTGAAGCGTAGTCCAAGTAGATTCGTGCTTTAGAGAATAAATGCTTGAAAAACATAGGAAAATCAGTATAATGTGTCTTTATGATACAGAGTA
>JBBUBB010000057.1:0-8364 GCA_038058445.1 Patescibacteria group bacterium | reverse complement strand
CCACTCAAAGCCAAAGTTGCACATTTTGACATTGCAGAGAGACTTCGGTAAGCTGAGTATAAATCAAAAATTTAACAATTGAAGCAGTACAAAGATTTTTTACAGCACATTTTAGATAACGGTGTAATAAAGGGAGACAGGACTGGGACAGGGACTATAAGTTGTTTCGGGTATCAAAATCGATACGACCTGGCACAAGGATTTCCACTAGTAACCACCAAGAAACTACATTTGAAAAGCATCATTCACGAACTGCTTTGGTTCCTCAGAGGAGAAACGAACACTTCCTATCTTAAGGAACATGGCGTAAAGATCTGGGATGAGTGGACAGATGAAAGAGGTGAACTAGGACCTGTGTATGGTAAACAGTGGCGTAGTTGGGAAGATGAAGATGGTAAAACGGTTGACCAAATAACAGGTGTGATTAACCAGATAAAAACTAACCCAGACAGCCGACGGTTAATAGTCTCGGCCTGGAATGTAGCCGACCTACCAGAAATGGCCTTGATGCCGTGCCACGTAATGTTCCAATTTTACATAGCCGACGGGAAATTGAGTTGCCATCTATACCAGCGGTCAGCTGATGCATTACTGGGTGTACCTTTCAATATCGCCTCCTATACACTTTTAACGATGATGATTGCACAAGTATGTAATCTGGAGCCAGGTGAATTCATTCACAGTTTTGGGGACTGCCATATCTACAGCAACCACATTGACCAGGTAAATTTACAGCTCAGTCGTCAGCCATTCCCATTGCCAACGATGAGAATAAATCCTGAGGTGAAAAATATCTTTGACTTTAAGTACGAAGATTTCACTTTAGAAAATTATCAATGCCATCCGGCAATTAAGGCACCGATTGCTGTATAAGTGTAGTGAGCCCGTTATTAACGGGCTTTTTATATACAAACTAGACAAGAATTAAAATCGGTGTAGTATTGAGAAAAATAAAAAACATGAGTACTTCAAAACCTATCAACAGTATTGTTGCTTGTGACATGAATAACATTATTGGCCATGGTATAAAGATGCCTGGCTGGAAAATGACGGATGATTTTCTTTTAAACTTTGTTCCTAAGACAAAAGGATGTCCTGTTATTATGGGGCGTATAACAGCGGAGACACTAGGAAAACCATTAAAAGGAAGAACTAATATCGTTGTTACCCGAGATCTCAATTTCAAATTAGAAGGATTTGAAATAGCGCGCACTTTTGAAGAAGCAGTTCGTCTCGCAAACGAAGCGCCTGGAGAAATTATATGGATTATTGGTGGCGGCCAAATCTATGAACTTGCTTTCCAAGAAGAGGTTGTTTCCGAGGTACACATAACGATAATAACCAAATCCTATCCAGGAGAAAATGAGATACGTTTTCCTAAGTTTAAACTTAGTGAGTACCAGATAGATCCAACAAGATTAGAGGTATTCAAGAAAAGAGAACCTGGAACCAATGGCGAAAAAGATAAAGGAAACAGTGATGATGCAGCATTACTCGTTTATGTACGCAATATTGCATAAACAAAAATCCCCCGCAAGAGCGGAGGATTTTTTATTTTAAGATTTTAGTTGTCCTGAGCTTGTCGAAGGATTATCCAACTATCTCGATACCGGCGCTTCGAGCAGAACCTGCTACGATTTTCATTGCCGCTTCGACATCGTTAGCATTTAGATCAGGCATTTTACGCTCTGCTATTTGCTGGAGCTGTGCCTTAGTAATTTTGCCAGCCTTTGAAGTGTTGGGTTTACCAGAGCCTTTCTCGATACCTGCTGCTTTGAAAAGTAAATCTGCTACAGGTGGGGTAGTGACAACGAAGTCGTAAGAACGATCTTCATAAACTGTGATTTTGACTCCAAGCTTCTCGCCTTTTTGATCTTGGGTGGCAGCGTTAAATTTCTGAACGAAGTCAGAAATGTTGACACCGGCCTGTCCAAGAGCAGGCCCAAGTGGTGGCGCTGGGGTGGCAGAGCCTCCCATTGCCTGAACTTTGATTTTTTTAGTAATGTTTTTAGCCATATTTTGTAAGTGTTAGTCTAAGATAGAAGCTGTAGCGTAACAGAAGGCATTCTACCAGAAAGCAGTTATTTGTAAATTAGAGTTTCTTAACCTGCAGAAAGTCGAGTTCGACAGGAGTTTCTCGGCCGAAGAGGGAGACCATGACTTTGACCTTACCACGCTCCTGATCGACTTCACTCACAGAGCCCTCAAGCTCCTTAAATGGTCCATCGTTGATAATGATAGTCTCGCCAATTGAGAGGTCTATGTTGTGTTTCGCTACATGTTCTTGGTTCATTTGTCCAAGGAGATAATCAATCTCTTTTTGAGTAAGAGGTACTGGAGTGACTCCAGCACCTACGAATCCTGTTACCCGAGGAGTGTTTCGTACTACAAACCATGAGTCATCAGTCACAATCATGTCCACCAATACATACCCAGGATACACTTTCTCTTCTACTTCTACACGCTTACCCCCTTTGATTTTGATTTTCTTTTCTGTTGGGACAACCACATTGAAAATCTTATCTCCTACACCCAGACTTTCAATTCGTTGTTTCAAATTTCGAAGCACGGCATTTTCATATCCAGAATAAGTATGGATGGCATACCAGTGACGCTGCCCTGTTTGTTCTTGTTTTGACATAATTATTGAATAAGACTTCTAAGCCCTGCTTCAAAGAGTGTGTCAAACGCCCCAAGAAGGTACCCAAGTGCTAGTGAAAAAATAATAACGACCAAAGTATAAATGATCATGTGACGGCGTGTTGGCCACTTCACCTGTTTCATTTCACTTTTTGTTTCTCTTAAAAATTGTGTGATTTTCATGGATTTGTTGCTGTTACTAAAAAACGCCCGCAGGCATTACCTTTCGATAATACCTTACTCGGCGTTTTTAGTCAACCTGTACCTTAACTAGCGAATTTCGTAAACAATTGTCACATTTGAGCTCACCTTCTGCTCCCCTACTGGGATTTGTGGAGTATTTTGATTCATGTCTAATGCTGCACCCATTTCTGCCTTGGCGTACATTGGCATTGGATACCCTCCACCATTTTCTGAGAAAGAAACAATGCGAACAATCCTTACTCCAAGACTTTTAGCTAGCTTTTCTGCCTCAGCTTTTGCATCAGCGATTGCTAGATCGCGCGCTTCACGAGTGACCATCTTGTCATCTTCAAATCCAAAGTTTGGACCATTCATATCTGTAACAGTATTTGTAGCCAAAATTCCTAGGACACTCTCTACAGCATCAAGGTTTTTGATACTAATAGTTATCGAATGCGCGACTTCATACCCTCGAAGAGTTGGTGTTGACGGTGGGCAATAACTAGAATAACAACGAGCTTGATTATAATCATATTGTGGATATGAAGTATAGCTATCTGTTTTAATATATTTTTCTTCTACACCTTTAGCAATAAGTTCTGTTTTTATCTTGCCAATTTTTGCACTGACTTCATCCTGTGCTTCTTTCAAAACTCTCTTTTCATTTCGAACTGAAAAAAAGACCTTGGCAGTATCGGGAGACTTGTTCACCTCCCCTTTTCCGGCAACAGTGATGGTGTTTGTCGGGTTAAGCCCTGAACCTACAAATCGTACCTCTCGGATCACTTTTACTGTACTTGCGATCAGAAAAAAAGCTAAAAATACTCCTACTAAACCTATTGTACCTTGATTTTTTTCCATAAATGTTTGCATAAGCCTATTATACCAGAAACAAAAAAGCCCCTACTTCTGGGGCTGTTTTGGGATAACTAGTTATTTAATTCCGAGTAGCTCTACTTCAAAAATAAGCGTCGCATTTGGAGGAATAGCAGCGCCAGCACCACGAGCCCCATAACCAAGATCAGACGGAATAGTAAGAACACGCTTTTCCCCAACCTTCATTCCAAGTACACCCAAGTCCCAACCCTTGATAACCATGCCAGCACCGAGAGGAAATTCAAACGGAGTCCCGCGGGTCACACTCGAATCGAACACTTTTCCATCTGTTAATTTACCAGTATAGTGCACGACCGCAGTCTTACCGTTTGCGATTGCCTCTCCACTTCCCTCTTTTGTTGTTTCAATTTTCATACCTTGTATTGTTGTTGTTTTAATAATCTTTTTCTCTTCTGTCTTTACAGGAGGCAAAGCTGGTAACTCTTCAGCCTGTTTTTCTTCTGTTGCAACAGGGACCGGAGCCTCTGTCTGTGGCGTCTTCTTAAGCCAAAAACCAACAACTACTCCAATAAAAATGATAACGATAAAAATTGATATATATTTCATATGTACAGCAGAGTATACCTACTTTTAAAATAGAATCAAATACCTATTACCTTATTTCAAAATCCTTATTTTCTTTGATCTTTTCTACAAGTTCAGCGAACCATTTTTCTACTTCGGCTTCAGTAAGAGTCTTTTCATATGACTGGAAAATAAAGCGAGACGCAATAGAAGTGCGACCATCTTTACTAAATTCATCAAAAATATAGTACGGGGTATTATATTTTGTTGCAAACTCATCTAATATCTTTGAGAGGCCAGCGCGATCTGTTCCAGTAATCCATACCGAAATATCACGAGTAATAACTGGGTACAGTGACCACATCTTGAATTTTCCAGAAGGAAATTCTTTTAAGCTAATAGGCTGTGAGACATCTATCTTGTATTTCTCTATAAATGTAGCCAGTGGTAACTCTTCAAATGTTCCTTTGTCTACTGTGGCTACATGTATTTCTTCTTTATCCGCTGAGAAGACTGTGCCTATTTCAAATATTCGAATAGTATCGAGCCCGAGTAAGGCAGAGTTTAAGCGATTTTTCTCATAACTTTCTTTGAGTCCATCCGAGAGATTGGCGCGAAGAGCACTTTTGTCTTTGGGCCCATAGGCCACATAGACTTCCCCTTTCTTGGTGAATGTATAATTCATTACTTCACGAAAACCATTCTCAGCTAGCCACAACTTGGTAGCAGAAATAGCTTCGTATTCAGGCGACCGAGGAGGAACAGTTTTTGGAAGTTCCGTCGATGGAATGTGATCGTAGCCCACCAACCTCCCTACCTCTTCAGCCACGTCCTCTGGTATGGAAATATCTAATCGCTCAGGTGGAATAGTAATAGTATATGTACCTCCTTTTTTAGTAGAGACCATTTTGTATCGACTAATCCATAAATCTATTTCAGCCTCATTAATTGAAGACCCTAAGACTCTTGTAATATCAGAGAGCTTAAAAGAAAGAGTTCTTTCTTTTTGCGGACTTTTATATTCATCAAATATCCCTACCACTTCCCCACCAGCAATGCTCTGTATGAGTGCCACCACATGCTTAGCTGCCCCATATGCAATTTCAGGTGAAAGTTCATTTTCAAATCTTTTTGAGGCGTCGGTTTGTAGCGCCAACCTTTTTGATGTTTTACGAACAGTCACAGGGTCGAAGTTGCCAATTTCAATGATAATATCTTTTGTTTCTTCTGTTACTTCAGCACTTGCTCCACCTTTTACCCCAGCAATAGCCAGTGGACCTAAATAGTCAACAATAACCAGATCCTCTACGGATAGTTTCTTTTCCTCTTTTGAGAGAGTAACTATTTGTTCCCCTTCATGTGCCATTCTAACAACTATCCCCCCATCGATTTTGGCTTTATCGAATGCATGCACTGGCTGGCCGTCGTCAAATAGTACCAAGTTCGTGGCGTCAACAATATTATTAATGGAGCGAGCTCCGATACCTTCGAGTGCCTCTTTTAGCCAGCTTGGTGATGGCCCAACTTTCACTCCAGTCATTTCGACAGCAATATACCTGCGACACAAATCACTTTGTATTTCTACCTTTATAGATAAAGGAGATTCTGGCAGTGGCGGGAGTGGGTACTTTTTGAGTGTTAACCCGAGTAGTCCTGCAACTTCTTTGGCAATACCCACATGACTTAAGCAATCATGGGCACGATCAGGAAGTACTGCGATATCAAAAATAGTGTCGTTTCCAATCTTTTCAGTAGACTCTACTTCAAAGGCGTGGGTATGAATAGTTTCTGCAACTTGCTCCGGAGTTGGCAATTTTTCTTCTATATGATTTTGTAGCCAGTTATAAGAAACTTTCATACTTAAAATTGACTGAATCTTAAGTCTCCCTGATAAGCCAAACGGACGTCGGGAATGTTGAATTTCACATTTACTACTCTGTCGAGCCCCATGCCGAAAGCAAAACCAGTCAGCTTTTTGGGATCGTAACCAACGTTCTTAAAAACATTTGGGTGAACCATTCCCGCACCGCATATTTCTATCCACTTGTTCTGAAATTTCACCCAGACCTCAAAACCTGGTTCAACGAACGGAAAGAAGCTTGGGCGTAGTTTTATTTCAGTGTTTTCTCCGAGGAGTTTCTTAAAAAATGTTAACAGTGTACCCTTCATATGTTCGACGGTGATACCCTCTCCGACCACAAGCCCTTCGACTTGATGAAACTGCATTTCATGCCCTGAATCTGTTGACTCATTGCGGAAAACTTTTCCTGGAACAATTATTGCAAACGGGGCGCTATGGGTTTCCATGTATCTAATCTGTACATTTGAAGTGTGTGTACGAAGCACATAGCCAGGGCGATCTTTAATAAAGAAAGTATCTTGCATATCACGAGCCGGGTGATCTTTGGGTACGTTTAAAGCATCAAAGTTGTGGTACTCATCTTCAAGTTCGGGGCCAAGGGCAACGGAAAAACCTTGCTGGGTAAATATCCGAGTGATTTCTTCAGTAACGAGAGTCAGAGGGTGAAGTGTACCCTGCTGTATTTCATTTTTAGTCTGTGAGGTATCCATATTTAGCGAAACAATGATTTCATTGTACCCCAAAACTTCCCAAAAGGAGACTTGCTGACCTTTTTACAGTTTTTAACGCAGTGAGTATGTCCTCGCTCCTGTATTTGTTTAGCTTCACAGCCGGCACAGAGGATAAACTGTCCATTACAACCAAACTCTCGACAGTCAACAATATTCTCAGCTGAGGAGCCACATGAAGCACATATACCTATAACTTTGTGTTTAGGATCATCAGTATAGAAGCCCATAGTTACCCTGCCATCAAAGACATAGAGCTTGCCTTCAAAATCTTCGTTCGGATATTTTTCCATATAGCTCACTATGCCACCATCGAGCTGATAAACATCTTTGAATCCTTGGGTGATAAGGTATCCCGAAGCCTTTTCACATCGCACTCCGCCAGTACAGAGAGTCAGCACTGTTTTATTTTTCAGATGTTGTATGGTTTTCAAAAGTTTTGGAAGGTCACGGAAATTTTCCATCGGATGGCAGATCGAGCCAGTAAACTTCCCTACCATATGTTCATAGGCATTGCGCATATCAACTATGTAGAACTCTTTACCCTCTGCAATCCATTTATGTAACTCTTCTGGTGCCAAATGAATACCGGTTGTTTGATTCGGATCAATATCACAAGTACCAAGATGCAATGAAACAATCTCTGGCCGTACTTTAACTGACAGCCTTGGAAAAGCATTCCCTGTTCCTTCGCTTTTTTTCATATGGATATTTAAAAATCGTGAATCCTTCTCCATCTCCTTGATAAGGGTTTCAGTATCCTCTGTCTTTCCTTCAAGGGTGATATTGAGCCCTTCAGTGGCTACAATCAATCTTCCTTTTATACCTAGCTTCTTGCACAAATCAAAAAGCCAGACCCTTACAGCCTCTGGATCAGCAATATGCACATATTTATAAAAAAGTAAGATTTGGCTATCAAATTTCTTTACTGCACTCATACACTACAGCCTACCAGAAAGTTACTTTTTCTCAACTAGCTCGGTCAGGTGGGCGATCATTTTGTTTTGGTTCTCTAGGTGTTGCAAAATGAGCTCAATTTCCTGTTCAGACTTTTGGTTTACCTGGAAATCAGCTTCAGCTCGGAGCTCAGCATGGCGAGACTGAATATTTTGTCCAATCATAATAAGTGGTAGAAGTAACATCTGAATCATGTTGGAAATAAAGAGCCACAAGACGAAAGCTGGCCTAGAATCAAAGACTAATTCTTCGGGAGCAAGCAAGTTCCACCCGAGCCAAGCTATCGTCCAAACAAAAATTATCAAAAAGAACCCCATACTTCCAATGTGGTTAGTGATCCAAACTGCCAACCGGTCAACGCTACTAAGGTTTTCATTTTGCTTGGCATTTACATCAATAAGTGGTTTGCGCGCCTTTCGTATTTCTTCAACAGAAGGAACTGGTTTGAGATCAGTGGTATTCATATAAAAGAAGTATACACCCACATATTGTAATCGGCCCTAGATTCTAATGAGATTTTCTGGTATAACAAACAAGCGTGGGGATTATGGTGTAACGGTTAACACGGAGGTTTGTGGAACCTTCGATTCGGGT
>JBBUBB010000056.1:0-1710 GCA_038058445.1 Patescibacteria group bacterium | reverse complement strand
GCAATGCCAGCACGCCAGTCATGCCCGAAGTTACCGAGGCTGAACTCGAAGTCACCGTCCGTGTCGGCACGGACATACGGCACCCTGTGGTAGCCGACAGCGTCTTTCCAAAGTCGATCCTTTTCATCAAAGGAACAATACCAGTAACCTTTTGGAAGTTCATTGCGTTTTTGCTTATATACAAGTGAAGCTCCCTGAGCGCCGGTATGTACAGCTTTTTGCTTCGCAAGGAACTCCATCCGCTCTACTGATGTGGTACTGCCAGGAGAAACCTGTTTGAAGGCACGAACCCGCAGTTTATCGCCGGGTTTCAAAATACGGCTTGGATTGGGAAAGTTCTTATCAGTAGCATTTGTATTGAAGTAATAAAAATCCTTCTGATTCAATGAACCTAATTCCTTTCCGTGCACATAATCGTCCGGTACTGTAATGGTACCAAGATCAGCAAGCAGTGCAAACTTTTCAGGTTGCGGTTTTGCTTTGATCTCATGCGTACCATCAACTAACCCCAGAAGATCATCCTTGCGGATGTTTTGAAGTGCGTGGAGCAGTTTTTTTGCATCAACTGCCCAGTCAACGAGCCATTTTTTTGCCAGCTCAAGCAAAGACGCAAGGTTATCACCCAACATCTCAACGACCTTTTGATAAGCCATTTTGTTTGTAATTTAGAATGTACTTCCAGAAGATTTCTCAATCTAGATCGTGAAAATATTTCACTGCTGTATAGTAGCACACTTTATAGCTAATGTCAAACTAACCCCGAAATCCTCGCAAGAACGGTTCTTGCGAGTTACACCATGCCCTCCGCTGCGAGAAATGATTCGATGTTGCCCCGCTCGAGGACACCATCCACATCATTTACTTCCACACCAGTACGATGATCCTTGACCATCTTGTATGGATGCAGGACATAAGAGCGGATTTGATTGCCCCAGGTGATTTCCATAGTTTTGGAAATATACATGTTCTTTTCTTTGGCTTTGCGTTCTTCTTCTTGGCGAGTATAGAGCTTGGCCTTAAGCATAGAGAGTGCTACTTCCCTATTTTGTTCTTGGCTTCTCTCGCTGGTGACGTGGACGGCTAAGCCTGTTGGTTTGTGAACCATACGAACTGCTGTTTCGCGTTTATTTACGTTTTGCCCACCGGGACCACCAGAACGCGCAAAAGAAATTTCAATATCCTCTTCAGGAATTTCAATACTAGTGTCAGTTTTTTTAAATTCCGGGATTATTTCTACCATGGCAAAAGATGTATGCCTTTTAGAATTAGCATTAAATGGCGAAATGCGTACAAGGCGATGAACTCCTGATTCGCCTTTTAGTGTTCCATACGCTCCGCCAGCTGGCGGATTTGCCGTAATCAAAACAGTAACATTGCGATAGCCATCATTATCATTTTTATTTTCGTGTACAAAGGTTACCCCCCAGCCTTTATTTTCAAAAAATTTTGTATACATGCGAAGAAGCATAGAAGCAAAATCTTCAGCGTCATCCCCACCCGCGCCAGCAAATATTGTCATGACGGCATTGCCTTTGTCATACTTACCTACTCCTTCGAGTTCTGCCTTGAGTTCCCCAAGCTCCCTTATCATAGCCTGAGCCTTTACTTTATCGGACCAAAAATCCGGTCCTGCCATAGCAGTTTCAATATCAGTGATTTGTTTTTGGATAGCCTCCTTCTCCATTACTTCCTACTTTACCAAAAATAGTT
>JBBUBB010000055.1:0-12196 GCA_038058445.1 Patescibacteria group bacterium | reverse complement strand
TTGTCTTTATCGATAGTGGTGTAGAGCTTCTCAATTGAGCCAAAGTTACTCAAAATTATTGTGGCTGTTTTTTCGCCAACTCCGGGCACACCAATAATATTGTCTGATGCATCTCCTCGAAGACCTTTGTAGTCCACAAGTTGTTTCGGCCCAAAACCAAATCGTGCTCGAACAGCGTTTTCATCATACAAAATAGTGTCGTTTAAGCCTTTTTTTAGAGTAAAAACCTTTACTTTGTCATCCTCAATAAGTTGCATCGTGTCCATGTCTCCCGAGGCAATAATAATTGTCAGGTTTGGTGTTTTTTTATATTTTTCTACTAAAGTACCAACAACATCGTCAGCTTCAAATCCTTCTGCATCAAGTACAGGGATACCGAACGCTTCGAAAAGTTTACGGGAGCTTTGAAGCTGGGTTACCAATGCATCTTCGGCTTTAACTCGTCCTGCCTTATAGCCTTCATAAGCCTGGTGACGAAATGTGGGCTTTGGTAAATCAAATGCAGCCACGATATATTCTGGTTTAAATGTTTCAATAATTTTGAGTGTCATAGTGGTGACACCATAAAGTGCTCCAGTAGGTTCCCCGGCGGAATTAGTGAATGCAGGAAGGGCATGATAAGCGCGATGAATAATGGCGTGTGCGTCTAAAATAACAAAGGTTTTATTTAGCACTTTCATATGGGAGCGGTCCTTCTATTACCCGTAGCTCTCCTTCATGATGAAGGGTGAAGGTTTGTGCGTTAAGAGTAGAGAGTGTGTTGGGGAGTTTTTCTGGCCACTCAATAATCACCAAAGCTTTTGGTTCTCTGAGAAGTTTGTCGAAGCCTAAAGTAGAAAGTTCCTCTTCTTTTTCGATACGGTAAGCATCAATGTGTACCAATGTGTAGAAATTACTCGTCGTAGTTCTGTACCATTTGGCAATAACAAAAGTAGGGCTGGTGACCATTTCCTGCACCCCAAGCTCTGTGGCAATAGCTTGGACCAATGTCGTTTTGCCAGCTCCAAGCTCGCCATAAAATGCCACAACCGTTGCTCTGTCCTCTGAGACCTCTAAGAGGGACAAAACCTCTTTGGCGACTGACGAAAGCTCTTCTGTGGGGTATGATCGCTTCATATACAACAGATTCTAACACAAAACCCCTCTGTCAGACGACAGAGGGGTTTTGTGTTAGAAAATTAGTCTTTTATACTTCTCTTTTTTTATAGAACTGCCGTCCGAGTACAATCAGAGCTAGAATAACTAGTATAAGAAGTAACCATCCAAGAAGTGATTTGGGAAAGAACCCCGCGATACCAAATGCCGACGCGCCAAGATTATTAAGGTTTGGGCAATCGTTTGATACGGTCACAAGAGAATATGCAATCGCATCTTCTTGGGCACGAGTAGTGGTGTTGGTGTACACAACTGTTGCTGTGGTCACCGCTAGGTTACCAATAACAGCGGTAGTGTTCACCCGAGCGCGTACTTGCAGTGTCCCAGTTCCTCCGGCCGGAATATCTCCGAGAGAAATAGTAACCGTTCGATCTACAACTTCGTAATCTCCTCTAGAACTGTTTATAAATGTCAGTTCCTTTGGATGAGTAATACGGAGTACAGCATTTTGTAATGTTTGACTACTAATATTTCGGTAAGTAACGGTGTAATCCATTTCTCCACCAACACACATTCGATCATAAACATTCTCGACACGAAGTTCAAGGAGTGAAGCTGCGCTTCTGGCAACTACAACATCTCTTTGGGTAACTACGCGAGTTATAACTCTTGGTGGAGTCACAACTACTGTCCCTTGTAGTGTTTGGAAACGCACTACATCTCCATAGGCAGTACCGTTTTGGTTTTGTACTACAGTTCGATAATAATAAACAGTTCCTGATCTAAGTCCTGAAACAGTATCGCTAATATAAGTACTGGTGTTTGTACCTACTGCTTGAGAATTTGTTCGTGAGCCCAGAGAGCCACTTGTTCCCCACTCAAACCAAGCAGTTGTACTGTAAGTAGAGTTTGGAACTGCGATACCGTTTAGGCGTGCAGAACTTTGACTAAGCACAGAAGCAACTGTTGTGATGGCCTGTGGCATTGTATTAGTAATAATCACTTGATTATATTCGCTCTCGTCATTGTAAGACGAACAACCTGGGTCGTTTGGATAGTCTATGCGACCATCGCTATCATTGTCATAACCATCGTTACATTGATAGATTTGGTTAATAACTTGGTTATATTCGTCATTATCTGTATAAGACGAACAACCTGGGTCGTTTGGATAGTCTATGCGACCATCGCTATCATTGTCATAACCATCGTTACATTGATAGATTTGTTGAACAACAGTATTGTACTCATCATTGTCTGTGGTGGATGAACAACCTGGGTCGTTTGGATAATCTATTCTTCCATCACCATCGTTGTCGATGCCGTCGTTACATTGGTATGTCTGATTGACTATAGTATTAGACACCTTAAATCTTGCTACGAGCTTGCCGTAGTCCCCGGCCGCAACTGTACCAACATTAAAGCCACTACCAAAAAGTTCAGTGCCACTAACTGCGGAACCTGAGCTATATGCTCCTGGGTACCACTTAGCATCGATAAATGTTGCTGTTTGTGAGCTAGTAATGCTAACTGTCGCTGTACCAGAGATAGTTGGCGCGTTTGTTGCACGAACACTTCCACTGAAACTTGCAGAGGTTGTTGGACCTTGCACTTGAGGAGAGATAGAAATGGTTGTACCTTGAGCTGCCACATTACCAGTATTGTGGTAGAAAATATGTACACCAATAGTACCGTCTGCGTTGGCAGTGGCTGTTGGTTGCCAACATCCGTTGATTTGAACTTGCTGACATGTGCCTGTAGACACTGTTACTGTCGGCATTTCGCCAGGGTTATTGAATTCTGCACCAGCAAAAGCAGGGCTAGCTAAAAGAGCTATCCCGAAAAGTGCCGATATTATTGTATAAATAAATTGTTTCATATATTTTTTCTTAGACTTTGATAATGAATAACGTAACTAATAATTCTGGTTTTTACCATTCTACAGAGTCCTAATCATTAAGACCCTAAAGAATAGAGAATGGCGGCGAATTCGTCGCCATTCTTAGTGAAAAATAGTTAAAGCTAGTTGAATAAACTCAACGGACCCTGCGTGATAACTGGTGTGTTGTTGATTGGAATAAATGGTCCCTGGGTATAAATTTGTCCAACCCGTGGTGAATGATCTCTGTCGACCCACCCCCTGAGGAAGTACCCTCCAGCAAATGCCGCTGCATAAGTTAGAATTTTACCCCCAGTAGTTTTGAAGAAACCTTTCTTCTCTTTTACCTTCTGGTAATCATTCTGACAAAGATATCTACCATTGCATCCACAAGGTTGTTCCTGTTGGGTGGTGTAGGTAACTTGGCGCTGTTGCTGAACCTGGGGACAGCTACAGGTTTGCTGCTGTTGCTGAACATTTTCTGTCATGTCAACTGTGTAGGATTGGCTATTGTTATACGACGCAAACTTACTGTTGTTGTTTTCAATGATAACTTTCGTCCTCGTTGTTTCAACAGTATCTGCCCCGTACTCTATAACCTTTTTGCTACCCGGAATATAAACATATTCCGTTTCAACCTTCGGCACAGAAGGCGCTTTCACTGTAGCCTTCCGCTCTTTGACGGGGTTAGCACAGTAAGTTGTCACAAGGTCTTTTTCAACCCCGTTTAGTGTACAACTTCCTATGTATTCACCTGGCCGATCTTTTGTCGGGTTCCACCACTCCATGTCATCATAGCCTTTTGCTGCCTTAGGAATAAACATCGATGAGTGGTCTTTCCAATATTCCGGCCCAACTTCCCGAAACTTCATTTTGGCAATGATTTGAAGCATTTCTGCGTCTGATATGTCGTCCTCACCAAATCTCTTTTCGAAGCTGGTTCGATAAACTTCTTTCATTGTGTTGAAGGAAAAACCCTCAATTTTATGAAAAAATTCCGAAATCTGCTCGTCAGTAGAGCCTTTGGTGAACAGCACTGTCATTGCCTGCTGAAACTCAACGGGTTCCAATGTACCGCGAACTGTGGGTTTTAAGAACCCGTGGCCTTTTGGCCCATCTGCTTTAACTATTTGTGCGCTCGCAAGCGCAATTACGAATAACAAGGTGCATATTCTTTTCATTTTGTATATTTTTAATGATTGAAAAGGGTTTTCGAGGTTTGCCTGTACCATATCACAAAGGACAAGTTTTGTCAATGGGCTCCTCTATCTCTACTATAAAGCCGTATAGGTCAACAAAAAACTACATTACTAGGCTATACTGTATGAACAATGGTCCACTTTGATGAAGAAGAACAAAAAAAGCGCCTAGGCGAGCTCCGTGGGGACGAGGAAGAGACACTGGTGACGATGCTGGCCCAAGATAAGTATGGTGTCCCGTCAATTGATCTTTCAACGCAACCAATTGATAATGACGCAATCAGGTTACTGACCGAAGAAGAAGCTAGGCGCTTTGATGTCGGCCCGTACAAACTCATTGGGAAGAAATTGTTTTTGGCAGTTCGGTCTCCTGTGGCAAAGGGTGCTATGGAAGCAAAAGCTCTTCTAGAGGGTAGGAGTTTTGTGGTGACACTTGTCATGGCTTCAGAGAAAAGTATTGAAAAGGTTTGGAGTCATTATAAAGATCTATCTTTTGCTACTACTTCTCGTCGTGGTGGCCTTGATGTGGCACCAGATGTGCTTGCCGAGCTCAGTCAAAAAATAAAAAACACTGAAGACGCAATAAAAGAAATAGAAAAAGCGATTGCGGAAAAAGATGCTAAACAACATATCTCTAGAATATTAGAAATTATTCTCGGTGCTGGTATCGGCATCAATGCTTCTGATGTCCACATTGAACCAATGGAAGACAAGGTGGAGCTAAGGTTTCGTCTTGATGGTGTGCTTAGAATAATTACTCATTTTGGTTTTGAAACATATAAACAAATAAACACTAGGATCAAACTTCTCTCTGGAATGAAGTTGACGATAGCCAACAATCCGCAAGACGGAAGATTCAGCGCTTTTCTGCCAGAAGTTGGGACTGACAAAGAAATCGAAATTAGTTTCCGTACTTCACTTATCCCTGGAGCGTATGGTGAATCCATCGTGCTTCGTATTTTAAATCCCAAGAGTATCCAAGTGAAGCTCGAGGAGCTTGGTATCAGTCCGCCACTCTTCACTCTCTTTATGGAAGAGATCAAAAAACCAAACGGTATGATCTTGCTCACTGGACCAACTGGCTCTGGTAAAACCACCACACTTTACGCCTTCCTACAACAAATATATTCTCCAGAGAAAAAGATAATAACCATTGAAGACCCAATTGAGTATCATTTAGCTGGAATTACCCAAACACAAACGGATCACAAAAAGGGTTATACCTTCCTCGAAGGCCTCCGTTCGGCCCTACGACAAGATCCTGATGTCATCATGGTTGGAGAAATCCGAGACCCAGAAACAGCTAAAATTGCTGTTGAATCAGCTCTCACTGGCCACATGGTTTTCTCAACCCTACACACCAATAATGCTCAAGGTGTTATTCCCCGTCTTATCGACCTCGATGTTAACCCAAAAATTTTAGTCTCGGCTCTGACTCTTTCTATCGCTCAACGCTTGGTGCGAAAGCTTTGCGCAAATTGTCGAGAGGAGCGGCCTGTGACAGCAGAAGAAAAAATTCATATAGACAGAATTTGGGATCAAGCAATATCTGAAAAAAAAGATATGGCGAGCTTTGGTGTAAAAAAAGAAACGACCAAACTTTGGTCTGCCAAAGGTTGTCCGTTATGTAACAACACTGGTTACAAAGGAAGAATTGGAATATTTGAAGTTATTAAAACAGACGAAAATATTGAAGGGGTTATAACTCAAAATCTCAGTGAGCGTGAAATCAAAAAAATATCTGAGAAACAAGGCTACTTAGATATGAAAGAAGACGGCTTAGTAAAAATCTTGCAAGGCATGACAGATTTTGCGGAAGTAGAGAGTGTGGTGGATCTAATAGAAGACTAGGGGGTCGTTCGGAAGCGGGCAGTCTTATTTTTTATCTGCGGGGCGCCTTCGCGTAGTCCTCGATTAAAAAACAAAACTGCCCGCTTCCTCACTTTAGAAAAAAACATCGTTGTAAAAACGACACTACTACCTCCTCGCTTTTTGAAATAGACTCGTGAAGAAAAAATACATAACAAAAAATTTGCCTTGCACAGCGCGACTGGCGCGAGCAGAGCAAAAAGCCACCAGGCTTTTATGTGTGGAAATTTTTTGTTATGTATTTTTTATTGAGAGCTCTTACTTTTATATAGAAACAAAAAAACCTTCTGGCAATCATTTATGACCACCATAGGGTTTTACTACTTACGAAGTGCAAATGAGATAAGCGAAACAGCTCCAAATCCCCCGCAAGCCCACAGGCAAACATTTGCAAACTTGAATACTTCAGAGTAGCCTAACAACAAGATTGTTAGAATACCAAAAGTAAAACAAATTACTAGTGTTATTTCAGTAAAGTTTTTTCTTAAAGACATATATTTTTATTTAAAAAACAATTTCAAAAAAACATAAATCTCTAAACAGTCCGTATGTAGCAAGCTAGCATACGTAAAGCATGATTGTAGGATAACCCCAGTCGGAACCAAAATGTCCTTCGCCTATACTTAGAACCGGAGCTGACTGCTTAGAGATTTATGTCTTCTTGATGTAAAATGCTTGTGTAGATATTTCTGAAAACATCATAGCATAATACACAAATATGTCAAGTACACCCCCTACCCCACAATTTTCGACACCTGATGAGCAATTTTCGGACAATGTTTTGCGTCCGCAATCTTTTGCTGATTATGTCGGGCAAGAACATATCAAAAAGAATCTAACCGTCCTCATTGGCGCCGCCAAGGGACGTGGTCACAACCCGGAACATGTGCTTTTTTATGGGCCAGCGGGCTTAGGCAAAACTACTTTGGCTCTTGTGATCGCCAAAGAGGTGGGGGCTAATATAAAAATTACATCTGGTCCTTCTATTGAACGCGTCGGAGATCTGGCAGCAATACTTACCAATCTTCAACCAGGTGACATGCTTTTCATTGACGAAATTCATCGACTTAACAAAACAATTGAGGAAGTACTCTATCCTGTCATGGAAACTGGCAAGCTCGACATTATGATCGGCAAAGGACCCTCAGCGCGCACTGTGCAGCTCGACCTCCCACCGTTTACCCTCCTTGGCGCGACAACGCGTTTTGGAATGCTTAGCGCGCCACTTCGCTCACGATTCTCTGGTGGCTCTTTCCGACTTGAGTTTTATTCTCCAAAAGAAATAGAGACTATTTTGAATCGCTCTGCAAAAATTCTAGGGGTTGATCTACCAGAACACGCCAGAGAAAATATTGCGCAAAGGTCTCGCCAAACTCCGCGTATCGCCAACTACTTACTTCGTCGAGTCAGGGATTATGCACAAATGAATAAAAGTGAGATAGATGAAAATGCGGTGACTAAGGCTTTCGAAATGCTTGGTCTCGACGAACACGGACTCGGTGCGCAAGACATTACATATTTGAATACTTTGGCCAACAAGTTTGGCGGCGGCCCAGTGGGAGTTAAAAATATTGCTACAGCTATGGGTGAAGACGGTGGAACTATCGAAGAGGTTGTTGAGCCATATCTCATCCAGCTCGGCTTCATCGAACGCTCCCCTCGTGGCCGAACACTTACTGAAAAAGGAGAAGAATATTTGAAAATGTAATGTTGTCTGAGAAAATTAAAAAAATAATCGCAATTGATCCAGGGTATGACCGTTGTGGTGTGGCTGTAGTTTCAGAAACCACTGGAAAGCCGGCGGTACTTTTTTCTACTTGCATCACTAGCGACAAAACTGACGAGCAATATTTGAGATTAACTTCTATTTTCAAGCAGCTTGAAAAATTGATAAAAAAACATAAACCAACACACCTAGCTATCGAGACTTTGTTTTTCTCAGTGAATAAAAAGACTGCCATCAGAGTCGCTGAAGCTCGCGGGGCAATTTTAACCCTTGCTGGGCTCCATGGTCTACCATTGATTGAACTCTCGCCTCAGGCTATTAAGATAGCTACGACCGGAGTTGGTAATGCCACAAAAGAACAAATAGAAAAGATGGTGCGACTCACCGTGGTGTTGCCAAAAGCAACCAAGCTCGATGATGAAATTGACGCTATCGCTCTAGGTGTGGCTAGTTTACAAAAGATCAAGTTTGAAAACAGGGGAAAAGTGCTTGCCAAATAAAACAGAGTTTGATACAACTTAATGCATTAAAAGATAGTAAAAAATATTTGGTACGCTATGGATTTAGATACAAACCAAACAGTAGACGAGACCGAGCTCGATGAACTGGGAATAAAAAAGAAACTTGATGAAGATGCGGTAGTAGATGATGATACGACGGTAGACCCAGGACTTCTTGAAGAGGACACCGAAAAAGAAGAGGCAGAAAAGAAAGGAACTTTTGGTGACGACCCAGAACTAGAAGAATACATGGCTCAAAACGGCTTTGACGCTTACTAAACAAAAACCGCTCATCCGCCAGCTGGTCGGAGGGTGGTTTTTGTTATACTCATACTATGACTATCTCAGTTGTAGTAATTGCCCATAATGAAGAACGCCACATAAATCAGTGCCTTGAATCACTCATTAACCAAACAAAAAAGGCTGATCAAATAGTTTTGATCACGCATAACTGTACTGACAAAACAGAAAAAACTGCTAAGAATTATCCTGTTCATGTAATTCCATATAACGGACCAAGGGGTATTGTTTATGCACGACTAGAGGGTTTGCGACATGCTTCTGGAGATATCATTTTATGCACAGATGGAGACAGTTATGTTGCATCAAACTGGATAGAGGTTATGAGCCATCAACTTATAAATAATGAAGCTGTACTGGTTGGGTCTTGGATGAAACTAAAAGGAACATTTTTTGGTTGGCTATCAAATTTATTTAATTGGTACTACTGTGTTAGGTCTGAAACTAAAATCGAAAGATGGATCTGGGGACCAGGTATGGGCTTTTGGGGCAAAGATAAGAGTGTAGTACAAGAAATATTTGAAAAAAGTATTGCTCTTACTAAAGAATTAGAATTAACTAGAAATCCTGATGACTTTTGGTTGGCCCTGTTCATGAAGAAGCGAGGTAAGCTTTCTATGACAAACAAAACACATGTTACACAACATACAAAAGAAACAACGAGCGCGGAAGTAATAAAAAGAAGTAAAGAAAATGTTTCAAATGCAGAAAAAATGGAAAGATACTTTTCTACTCTTTCTTAAAATCTAAGCTGGCTGAATTAATGCAAAATCTCATACCTGTTTCTTTCGGTCCATCGTTAAATACATGCCCTAAGTGCGCTCCACAATTTTTACAAACTGCCTCTACCCGACTCATGCCATGAGATGTATCTTCTTTGAACAATACTGCGTTGTTATTACTTGGTTTATCAAAGCTCGGCCAGCCAGTACCAGAATCAAATTTAGCGTCTGAGCTAAATAGTTTCACCCCACAAACCTTACACAAATAGTCCCCGCCTTCATGGTGGTCCCAGTATTTGTTTCTGAAAGGCGCTTCTGTCCCACCTTTTTGCGTGACCTCAATTTCTTCTTGTGTAAGAGTTTTTAATTTTTCTTCCTTTTGCATAATTTATTTCTTAATTTTCTTTTTCTCTACACACCTAACACACAAACACCCTTTGGGCTTAATGTGTTCGTCCCAGTATTCTTTGCCGTAGTCGTAGTTGAGTTCCTCGCCTGGAGAAATATTTTTAATTGCCGAAATAAATACTCGGCCGCGGATGGTGTCCGCCTCGCAGTTTGGTTTGCATGAGTGATTTATGTAACGAGCAATATTGTCTCTTCCTTTGCCGTCCAGGTGACGATTGGCCGAGGTTTGAAACAAATATCTACCACCACGACGATTGGCTTCTTTGTTGTCGATAACTTCACCTATATATTCGATAATGCAGTCACCTTTTTTGATCGGCACCTTGGCAAATAAACCTAACCCGTTTATCCCCCTCTTTGTGGCTAGGTCGTGAGGATGTTTATAGATTGGCACATTTTTCGGTACTCCGCCGGCTGGCGGATATTTTTTAGTTTTCTTTCTTTTCATAAGAAACAGATTGTATCACACTTACTTTTCCCACTTACTATAAATCCCTGTAGTAAGAACTCTGTCAGAATTTTTTTGTTGGATACCAATATCTCCGTAAGAAATGTTTCCGATAGGAAGGGCCTCGTGGAGGAGCTCACCGAAGGTACGAGCTGAATATTCTGCAGCATAGCCGTTTAGGATAACCAGTTTAGCTTTCGGACTTAGGAGTTTTGGTATAAGAGAGAGTAGTTCAGTGAGAGATTCTTCTATTTTCCAAACCTCTCCTTTGGGTCCACGACCAAAAGCAGGTGGATCCATAACTATTAGCTCAAATTGCTCGCCACGCTCTACGAGGCGCTTCACATAACGCAGTGTGTCTTCACAGACAGTACGAATAGAGTCGCCTGGAAGTCCAGAGAGCTTCATATTCTCTTTTACAGTAGCAATAGTAGTCTTGGAGGCATCTATGTGGGTCACCGCCATACCAGCGAGCGCTCCGGCAATGCTGACAGCTCCAGTGTAACCAAACAAGTTAAGCATTCGCAACCCTTTGTTTTTTTTACCAAGAGAAATTATTTCATCCCACTGATGAGAGTGCTCAGGAAATACACCAAGGTGTTTGAACCCCCTAAATGAAAGCTCTAATTTAATTTCTTTATATGTAAAAGACCACACTTCGGGTATTCCTTTTTCTATTTTCCATCTTTCACCCCTCTGTGCCCATACAAATTGAGCTTGGGCGCCAACCCAGTCTTTAGGGTTTTCTTTTTTCCAAAGCGCTTGTGGGTCTGGTCTATCAGCAACAATAGAACTGAAGCGCTCAAGTTTTCTGCCTTCTCCAGAGTCAAGAAGCTCATAATTATTCCAGCCTTTTATAATTTTATCTTCTCTGGTGATCATAATGTGAGCATTCTACCATTGTTGCAAAGATTTCGGGATGGGGTAGTATGGGGCCATATGGAAGCCGTTGAAAAGACCTTTTTACTTATCCTCAACTTTTTACTTTTTTTTGTAATATCACTGGTTTTTGTGCCGTCCTTTTTAATAGTTACTGCCTTCCAAACAATTTGGTCTAAGCTCTTGGGCGATCTCTTTAGGCTCTAAACTATTTTAATAAATCGATTTTTACCTATTTTGTATGTTCCTTTGTCTGGAACTTTTTTTGTTTCTTCAAAAGAAAGTGTTTTGTTTGGTTCTAGGTGTGACACCGCACCAGAGTCAGTAAGCCTGCGAAGGTCACTGTTTGAATCAACAATCTTTCTCTGTATTAAAAGTTCGCCTAGTGTTTGGCTAGTATTAACAACCTCAACAATGTTTTGTGGGATTTCCTTTTTTTGAAAGGCAGTCACAAACATTTCTTGTGCCTTGTTTGCTTCACCTTCTGTTGTACAAAGCTTGGTAATTTCATAAGCTAGACGCATTTTAATGTCACGAGGATTAACCCCGGAATCTAGTTCTTTTTTAAGAGTTACAACCTGTGAAGGTGTGTAATCCGTACAAAGCTCAAACCCTGGGACAATAAGTCCGTCAGTCCAGCTCATAATCTTTCCATACATATCAGCCGGGGTGTCGAGTAAACTAACCATATTACCCTCGCTTTTGCCCATTTTTACCCCCGAGCTATCTTCGAGTAGTTTTGTGGTTAAAACAAACTTTTCTTTATTTTTAATTTGTTTCAGTAGTGTTCGGCCTGTAAGCATATTAAACAGTTGATCACTTCCTCCAACCTCTCCATCTACACCCATGGCTACACTGTCATAGCCTTGCATTAATGGATAAAAAAATTCATGTAGATAGATTGGTTTTCCTTCCTCGCCGCGACGCACAAACATGTCTCGTTTAAGCATCTGGTCAACAGTCAAATGCGAGGCTAGCTCAATAATGTCTGAAAACTTTAACTTACCAAGCCATAAAGAGTTAAACTTAATGGTGGCTGGATTTCTTCCAGAAAAGCGAATAAATTTTCCGGCCTGTTTTTTATAAAGTTTGAGATTGGTTTTTATTTCTTTTATTGAGAGTTGTTTACGGGTTGCTGTTTTGTCTGTCGGGTCTCCAATACGGGCGGTAA
>JBBUBB010000054.1:0-1550 GCA_038058445.1 Patescibacteria group bacterium | reverse complement strand
CGGTACCTTGCGGTACTCCTGTTTTCAAGACAGGTGCACTAAACCACTATGCGACACCTCCATTTTCTCACGGCGAGAATAGGACGAATGTACCACAAGAACAGCCTTTTTTCAATCTTTGTGATACTCTAGTGATATGAAATATCTCGGTATTGATTATGGGACAAAACGCATAGGTCTTGCTCTGTCTGATGAAGACGGATCATTTGCTTTTCCTAGAGAAATAGTTGCGACCGATACCCTGTTTGAATACTTAGACACTCTTATGGATGAGGAGGAAGTAGGAGGGATTGTTATTGGCGAATCTTTAGCCACTAATGGACAGCAAAACGAACTGGCTGAAACAATACAAATTCTCGGAAAGAAAATAGAAGAAAAAACAGGGAAACAAGTATTTTTTATTAGGGAAGATTTTTCTTCCGTCGAGGCCCATCGCTACCAGACTAAAGCCGGCGCAAGAGATGACAGTGCCGCCGCTATTATCCTCCAGCGTTTTCTTGATAAACAGAAAAAGTAGTGTAGTATAGGCTCGAAGCCTTTCACCTTCACAGTTTTGCGTCACGCTGTAAAGCGTTAGTAGTCGCCTATGCAAAAGGCACGTACGTTTGTAGGCTGGTTCAGCTATGGTGGCTGGAATACTAGACTCAATACCTGCGCCCTTTTTTCTTGGCCCCCTTTAAGGGGGCTATTTTGTTGCAAAATTTTTGTTAGACTATAGACTGTTTATACATGGAAGAGTCAACAGAAAAGGCAGCAGAGGAAGTCGTTATAGAGAAACCAAACTATTTAACCATAGAAGAATTCAGCAAGCTCGAAGCACGAATCGGGGTAGTACTTTCGGCTGAGGCAGTCGAAGGATCAGAAAAGCTTTTGCGCCTCATGCTCGACTTCGGCGAAGAGAAACCACGACAAATACTTTCTGGAATCCACAAATGGTACGAACCAGAAACTTTGGTGGGCAAAAAGCTTTTGTTTGTAGTTAATTTGGCACCGCGAGAAATGATGGGTCTCGAGTCACAGGGTATGTTGATGGAGCTAGACGGAGTAGATGGAGCCCCAGTATTTTTAATACCAGAAAAAGAAGTTTCCCCCGGCGCACGAGTAAGATAATTTGCTATAATATAAAGAGTGAATCTTTTTACTCGCCTACTTCCAACACCCTCGTTCGTGACTATCCCAACAGTGGGTTTGGATTTTTCTGATGCGACTATGCGCTTTGTTGATCTTGAAATTCATCGTCATGGTTTATTCCCTAAGCGTTATGCTGAAATAAGTATCCCCGAAGGGTGTATGAAGGGGGGGAGGATTATTGATACAGAAAAGTTTACTGCCTTTCTAAAAGAGGTTCAAAAGAAACACAAACTCAAATATGTCAGAGTCTCAATACCAGAGTCCCAAGTGTATTCTTTTACTCTTTCTTTAGACACAAGCGCGGCTTCGGATATAAGAGCGGCAATTGAGTTTTTAATTGAAGATAACATACCACTTAAGGCCAGTGAGACAGTATTTGACTATCATATTCTTAGTGTTACCGACAAAGCCATTTTTGT
>JBBUBB010000053.1:0-4324 GCA_038058445.1 Patescibacteria group bacterium | reverse complement strand
GGCTTTCCTTTTTCTATAAAAAAGGTAGACTAATGAAAATTGTTTAACCATGAAAGTATTACTGATATTAACGGTACTTTTCTTATCAGGGTGTAGCATTGAATTTAACACTGGGAATAAATATCCTACAAATGGAATCGCCTCGTCTTCCCTTCCGGCAACCTCAGTGAAATATAGAGATGATTTTAAAGATTCACTTAGAGTTCGCTACAAAGGAGAGCAGTATATTATTGCTATCCCTAACAACAAAATTCGTTTTTCTGTTATCTGTAAAACCTCCGAAGATATCATCTTGCAGAGTTTTGATAAGACAAAGATATTGATCTTTGTACTCAAAACAAAAACATGGGTAACGAAAGAAGCGCCAAAAGATTGTCCGTGAACCTTCTCTACAGCGAGGAGGTTTTTTCTTTTAGGAAGTGCACAAGCTCGTCACGAAAAGCTTTCACTTTTTCGTCATCAAAAAGTGTCACCGCAAATACTTTTTTGCCCAGTGCTTCAAATTCTTTTTTTGTTCTATCTACAACATTTACATCTGTGACATCAGTTTTAGTTAGCAAAATAACTTCTTCTTTCTTTTCTAGTCCTTGACCGAATTCCTCTAATTCTTTCCGAATAGTTTTATAAGCTTCCATTGGAGTTCCCACGCCAATGGCGGGGTAAACCTGTTCAAGAGAAACAAGATGGAGAATAATTTTAGTCTTAGTTATGTGACGCAGGAATGTAAAACCTAGCCCCTTCCCAATACTCGCCCCTTCAATCAGTCCTGGGATATCGGCAATGATGTAACCAAACAAGTCTCCAAGATTTGGATCGATGGTCGTAAATGGATATTCCCCAACCTTAGCGGTAGCATTAGTCAGAGCATTCAAAAGACTCGATTTACCAGCATTAGGAAAGCCCACAAGTCCAACATCGGCAATCAGTGAGACTTCTATGTGTAGTTCGGCACTCTCACCTTCTTTGCCGGGAGTTGCTTCTTGTGGAGTTTGATTGGTCGAACTTTTGAAATGTTCATTACCGAAGCCTCCTTGCCCACCTCGCAAAATTTTTATTTCTTCACCTTCTTTGGTTAGCTCATAAACTTTTCCATTCGTTTTGTCTGTGATTTTTGATCCGATGGGAAACTCTATGTATAGATCTTCACCATTAGCGCCCTTGAAAGACCTGCCTCCACCTTGGACACCGTTATCTGCAAAGAATTCTTTCTTGCTTCGATATTGATCTAGTACTCGTAAACTTCGGATTGCCTTGATAAAAACATCGCCTCCTTGCCCGCCGTCTCCCCCATTTGGCCCGCCTTTGGCTACAAACTTCTCGTGTCTCCAGCTGACAATACCGTTGCCACCCTTACCAGCTGTTGCTTTAATTGTAATTTCATCCAGAAATGCCATATGTGTAGCTAAGATAGCACGGGTTTGTTATTTTTCATAAAATCTAAAACTGTTTCTACACAATCTTCCACCCGCATAGGAGACTTATCATCATTTTTAAAATTCGCCCCTGATGCTCTATCATGACCACCACCAACACCAAGCTCTTCACTAAAAATACGAACATTTACACTCCCCGACATCGAACGAGATGACATACGCACTCCCCCATCACTCCGTGGTGAAAAAACAAAACCCCATGGCTGATTTTCAATTCTTGGCAAATATTGCCCCATATATATATGACTAGCAGCACTCATATCCTCATCAGAGAAATTATTAGTCTCAGAAAATTCTCTAGTAACAAAACTATACTGTACTGGTGGCCAACCAAGAACTTCTTGATATGTAGTATTTCTCACAAACTCTTTCAGTAGTGGCATGATTTGTTTCGGGATAGTTCTATATTTGGATAAAAATGAATCAATTCTGATATTACCCACTTCTACCAACTTTTTTACAATCGTAAAAACTTCTGTTTGATGGCCGTCAATAAATGTCAGATTGCCAGTGTCGCCGAGGATACCGAGCAGGAAAATTTCTGCAAGTTCTTTATTTAAATATTCCTCCACTCCAAGGGCTTTATAAATAAGCTCAGAATTTGAAGAGTACTCTGGGACTATCAATGACAATGTAAACTTATCTGGAGCTGAACCGTGATGATCAATACAAACGGTATTTTTAATAAGTGGCAAGGCTTCAGCTATATATGAAGCCCTACTGAACTTGCTTACATCCAACAAAATGAGGGTGTCCGCATCTCCTAAATGATTTGCTATGTCATCAACCCATTCTATTTTGTCGAAGTTATTAAATATTGAATAACGAGAAACTCTCTGACCAGAGTAGATTATTCTTATGTTCTTATTAGGAAATATTACTTTAAGTACTCCATACATACCAAGAACCGAAGCGATAGAATCATCATCTGGAGATACGTGTGCTGTAACAACAACATTGTTTGACTCTTCAACAAGGCCAAAAAAATTCTCTTTGAAGCTTTCGATCATCATGCCAATAATTTACACAAACAAGTGTTCTACTATCTTTTTAACTACTGCTCCGTCTGCTTGACCCGCGACTTCTTTCATAACGGCGCCGACGAGAATACCCATTTTTGATTTATCCATATGACCGAGCTCTTGTTGCTTGGCGACAGCAATGGCACGGATTTTCTCTTCAGACATTTGCGCTGGCATGAATTGTTCGAGAAGCCAAAGTTGAGCCTGCTCACCTGTTACCAAGTCCACCCGACCTGCGGCTTTAAATTGTTCAATAGAATCCTTGCGTTGTTTAACAAGTCTAGAAATGACCTTAATAACACCATCATCATCGAGGGTATCCTGTGGAGTTTTGCCAATAGCCACCAGTTCATTGGTACATGCTGCCATTACCGATCGAAGAGTATCCAGACCCACTTGGTCTCGCTCTTTCATGGCCACCTTAAGCTTCTCACGAATTTGTGTCTGAAGTGTATTCATTACTTGAAAAGTATACCATGCTAGAATAAGCATATGAGAATACTATTTTTCGACACTGAAACTACGGGCAATACCAATGAAGACCGGATTGTTCAACTGGCTATTAAGGAGCGTGGTGAGCAAACGCCTATAATAAATGAGCTTTTTAAGCCTCCCATGCCTATCCCTTTTGAGGCTAGCGCGGTGCACCATATATCTAACAAAATGGTTGCCAATAAACCGCTCTTTAAAGAGTCTCCAAATTACGAAGAAATAAAAGATCTTTTTGAAAGCCCTGGCACTGTTGTTATCGCCCACAACAGCGCTTTTGATGTGGCCATGCTGGTAGCCGAAGACATTCACCCAACAAATGTTATTTGTACCTACAAAACTATCCGTACACTTGATGTTGACAGTGAATTCACAAATTACAAACTTCAGTTCTTGAGATACGCCCTAGATATGGAACTAGAAGTACCAGCCCATGATGCTCTCGCGGATGTCATAGTACTCGAACAACTCTTTGAATATTTATTAAAGAAAATAATGGCTGATGGAACAAGCGAGCAAGAGGCGCTAGAGAAAATGGAAAACATTACCAAAGAACCTGCTTTCATACGAGAATTCTCTTTTGGCAAACACAAAGGTATGCGAGTCGAAGAAGTGGCCAAAATAGACCCTGGCTATCTCTCTTGGCTCCTAACTGAAAAACTCAAAAACCCAATCGGCGAAGAAGACTGGATTTATACTCTGCAGAAATATTTGGTGAAATAATGCCCATGTTACAATACTATATATGCAATTAATTTATAGCATTATTGGGCTCGTCATTGGTGGGTTTGTGGTCTATTTGATACTTTCTCGCAAGAAGGATTCGCCAAACTCCGACCAAAGTACCAGCCTTACCCTCCTGCTCCAGCAGATGAGTGAACTCCAAAAGACCGTCGACCACAAACTCTCCGAAGGAGAAAAAAACATGAATGAGAATCTCAAGTTTCAAAGCACCCAGAGCAACAAAATTATTTCTGATATTACCGAAAAATTAACTAGGCTCGACGAAGGAAACAAGCAAGTCTTGGGATTTGCCGAGAGTCTCAACCAACTTCAAGATATTTTGAAAAATCCGAAACAACGAGGAGTGCTCGGAGAATACTACTTAGAGACATTGCTCAAAAATATTTTGCCACCGAGTGGTTATGCTATGCAGTACGGATTCCCAGACGGGACTATCGTTGACGCAGCTGTCTTCGTTAAAGACAAGGTCATACCAGTGGACTCAAAGTTTTCGCTCGAAAACTACAATCGCATGGTAGATGAGAAAGACCCAGCTCGAAAAAAAGATTTAGCTAAGGTGTTTGAAAATGATTTGAAAAATCGTATTGTCGAAACCGCCAAATACATTCAACCAGAAAACAATACTATGGATTTTGC
>JBBUBB010000052.1:0-4498 GCA_038058445.1 Patescibacteria group bacterium | reverse complement strand
TAACAAAGTATGGGTATTCGGGCAATAATACCCTTGATACCATTACCGATGCCCGGAATTTTCAAACCGTATTCATCCATGATACAAAAGGCAACCAGATAAAATCCACCAATGCGAAGGGATTTTCAGACAGCACCGGTTACACCAGCTTAAACAAGCCAAATTATATCAGGGACAAGGAAAGCAATGTTTACAGGACGAACTATAGCGCAACCGGAAACCCAACACAAATTATCCTGCCAACCAATGACACGCTGAAAAGAGAGTATGATAGCCGTGGGTTAGATACTGCTGTTACAGATGCAAGAGGGTTCAAAACAAAAAAAGTATATAACAACTACGGCGATCTTATTCAAACCATAACCCCGACAAGTGTTACCACCATCGCCTATGATGCAGTGGGGCGGCCGGTTGAAATAACTGATAGTTATGGAAGAAAAGACAGTTTGTTCTGGAACAATTTTGACCAGCTTATTAGGAAAAAAGATAAACTGGGCCGCATTGAGGAGTTTGGATTTGATGCCAATGGCAACCAGGTATCATACAAAGACAAAAAAGGATTTGTAACTAACACTGTATATAACAAGCATGATAAGCCGTTGCGGATTGCTGAACCGCAAAACCACATTACCGAAATTGAGTATGATGATAACCAGCGGAAGAAGAGGATAAGAAATCCTAATAAGAATACACTCATCTATAATTACGATGATGCTGGCCGGGAATTGTCCGTTGCTGATTCTGTTTTAGGAGTGCTGAGCCAGCGTACCTATGATCCATCCGGGAACGTAACTACATATTCTGATGCGCTCAATAAAATCTGGACAAACCGGGTTGATGAAATTAACAGAACTACTTCTACAGTAAATCCATTGGGAGATTCCATTCAGTATAAGTATAATAAAAACAATTTGCCTATTGAGCAAATTGATGAGGAAGGAAAGTCTACCAAATGGGAGTACGATGTAGCAAGCAGGCATATTAAAACTACCGATGCCCGTAATAATTACGTTCAGCGGTTCCTTAATAAAAACGGGTTGCAGGACAGCATCCGTGACTCAAGAGGAAATACCAGGAACAAAGCAACCTACGATGGCTCTGACAGGATGCTGACGCTCAATGATGGCTTTGGCAACTATATCATGACATGGGACAGTTCAGGAAATGTGAAAACCATCACCGACCCAAGCAACAGGGTGTTGAGTCATTTTTATAACAACAATAATGAACTGACGGATATTAAAAACGGGGCCAACATTCTCAGGCACTACCAGCTGGATGATGAGGGTGATTATCTTGAAGCTAATTCTTCAACGCAGACGGCTTCAGTTATCCGCAATCAGTTAGGTTGGATTACGCAATACAGCAACACATTCTCAAACACCCTCCATCATGTATATGATTCTGTAGGCAACGTCACCCGGATAACCTATCCAGGGGGAAAGCAGGTAAACTATAAATATAATTCCCTCAATCAATGCACCGAAGTAAAGGACTGGACGAATGCCATTTATACAATTGCCAGAAACAATAATGGTTCTATTACCAGTATTCAGTATCCGAATGTGTATAAAACAGAGATAACAAGGGATGATGCTTCAAGGGTATCGGAGTGGTTCAATAAGTCAAACACAAACAGCATTTTCCAATCAAATTTGATAAAAAGGAGCAAGTCTGGAGATATTTTAAGGGACAGCGGCATGCATGTGCTGACCTTCACGCCATTCATTCAGGCTGCCAGCGGAACATATGGAAAAGATGACCGGCTGCAAACCTATGGCAACGCCATTTGTACCACAAATAACACCGGACAAAGATTGTTCCTGAATGCTCCCGGCAAATCATATTCCTACACATGGTCTTTCATGAGTGAACTGGAAGCAACCAGCCATACCGTACCTGCTCAATCCATGCAATATGATGCTTTCAATGAAAGAGTAACAAAGAGGACATCGCCGACGGATACGGTACGATACATTATAGACCATAACCTTGCTCCATTCCCGATTGCCTTGCAGGAAAGAACTGCTGCGGATCAGGAAATAATCAACTATGTCTATATCCCCGGTGAGGGGATACTGTTAGCAAGGGACAGTGCCGGAACATTCAGGTATTACCATCATGATGTAAAAGGAAACACAATTGCGTTAACTGATGTGGGAGGTGTGATAACTGACAGATATGAATACAATGAGTTTGGTGATTCCATTTATCATAACGGTTCAAACCCACAGCCATTTACATGGATGGGAATGTATGGTGTACAGCACGATGGAAATGGGTTATACTATATGCATGCCCGATATTATGACGGCAAGACCAATTCTTTTATATCAAAAGACCCCCATCCGGTAAATTACCTGAATACGCAGGATGTTGACCGGTATGTGTATGGGTATAATAACCCGTTAAAATACATTGATCCAACCGGACTATATGCAAATAATATTATAGATAATGAGAGCATATTTAGTTATATAGATGCCTACTTTAATGTTAGAGCAAATCTTTTTCATAATAATTTGTATTGGGTCGGCAAAACAACAAATAAGATTTACACAAAAGTAAATGGAGTATTTGGCTCAAAAAATTATCTTAAACTGCCAGGTGGTTATGCAGCAAGTAATAAAATTGTCGGGAACTCACTACAATTATTTAAAGGGATAAGTAAAAGAATAGGCTATGTTGGGGTTGGGTTTTCAGTAGCCAGTATAGCAAATGAAGGATTAAATTATAATACGGGGCTTGATTTACTAGTCTCCGGATCTACGTTTCATCCAATAGGCTGGTATGTTTCTGGGGTTTATTTCTTGATGGATATGGCGGCAAAATCTATAAGCGGAAAGGATTTTGGTCAAAATTTAGATGAATTAATACGAAAATAATGAGAAAATTATTTGACTATATATATTATAACTCGTTTAAAAATCTGGGATTAGATTCGCAGGATTGTATTGGGCATAATAATAGTTTCAAAATTGTTATGGCTTTGAAATATTTTCTGATTTTGGATTTCCTATTTTTTGTGGGGGCATTTAATATCAGATTTGATGTTTTTTTAAAAAGTAATATTATGGCGATTGTTGTCGTAGTATTTTTTATATTAGAAATAATTGAATATCCAGATACAAGAGAAAAAAATATTCTATTATTTGAACAGAGATATAGGCATCTAAATAAACGAACTCGAGTTATTGATTTAGCAATCATTTATATCTTATTAACCCTTGCTATTTTAACTCCGGTTTTTGTATATGTAATTGAACAAAGTTTATAAAGCAAGAAAAATGAAAAATATATTATTGATCAGTTTGAGTTTGGTTGTATTAACCAATACAACTCTGGCTCAAACATACAAATACGACAACAATCACCAACTTACCGAAATAAAATACGATAACGGCTTCACCATTGCCATACAGTATGATGCCAATGGCAACCGCACTTTGTATGCTGTAACTGCAGGAGGGGCTCTCCCGCTGACACTGCTAAGCTTCAATGCTCAAAAATCAGGAGAGCAAGTGTCCCTTACCTGGACAACGACTGATGAAGTGAACACTGATAAGTTTGAAGTGGAGCACTCAAAAGGCGGAGTTATTTTTTCTTCGTTTGGAACCGTGCCGGCAAGAGGCAATACCACTGGCCGAACTGATTATTCAACGCTTCATTGCTGTCCTGTGGAAGGAGTCAATTATTACCGTCTGAAAATGATAGACAGGGACGGCAGCTTTAAATACTCTGCTGTCCGGAAAGTTGTGTTTGAGTTTTTAAACGAAATGAATGTATATCCCAACCCGTCTTCCGACAAGGAAGCGCTTAATGTATCATTTATTCGGGCATTCACACATGATGCTTTTATTTCTGTATTCACTTCCACCGGCTCACAGATTTTTTCGGGAATCATCGCCAAGGGAGTGAGGAATTTCCAGATAAATACGGAAAGATTTTCACCCGGAACTTATTTTGTCATTGTGAGAGTAAATGGAGCAGAATACAAAAAGGAATTTATTAAACAATAAAAAAGCCCGAGATAGAAATCCCAGGCTGTACGAACTAACCCTAACTCATTTTTGATCCTCCACAACTGATTCAGCCGCATCTTCGGTTTCGCTGGTAGCAGGGGCTGGTTGGTTGATAATAAAATCAACCGCCCTCTGTGCCTGCCCGGAAGCCTGAACAATAAAGCGTTTGTCATTCCTGAGCTTCCCCAGCCACCCCTGGATATAGGCAACGGTATTGTCCATGCTTTTGTGTTCTATGCCCGTGAAGGAGGCCAGATAAGCAGAGCCCATCTCAGCAATCAATTCTTCCAGGCTGTAGAGCTCTGAGCCAAACTCAGCCATTTCAGCAATGGAAGAACGGTTCAAACGTTTTTCTGAACCGGTGCTGTGCACCAGCTCATGAAAAAGGGTCGCATAATACAAGTGTGGACTCTGGAAGCTTTTCTTCTTCGGCATGTTGATATAGTCATCAACCTTGTGATAAAACGCTTCCTGCT
>JBBUBB010000051.1:0-2176 GCA_038058445.1 Patescibacteria group bacterium | reverse complement strand
GGAATTAGAGGGTTCATAATGCGCGATATGAAAGTACATGAGAGCAGTACTCGCATGACATTTGAAGGTCCGACTCGTGGGCTTCTCGGTTACCGCAATCAATTTATGGTAGATACAAAAGGTGAAGGGATTATGAGCTCTAGGGTTGTTGGTTTCCGCCCATATGCAGGGGAGATCACTCGTCGAAATGTTGGCTCTATGATCTCTATGGAAAGTGGCAAGGCACTAGCATTCGCTCTCTGGGGACTCCAAGATCGCGGTGTGCTTTATATTTCCCCTCAGACTGAAGTTTATGAAGGCATGGTTATTGGTAATACCTCAAAAGGTGAAGAAATGAAGGTTAATCCAACCAAAGGGAAACAACTGACCAACATGCGCGCCTCTGGGACAGATGAAGCAGTCACCGTAATTCCTGCTTGGACAATGACTATCGAACGCGGGCTTGAAGTCATGGTGGATGATGAATTCCTCGAAGTTACTCCTACTTCTGTGCGTTTGCGAAAACAGTATTTGAATGAGGCTGAGAGAACAAGAGCTAGGAGAAAATAAAAACCCCACAACTTGTGGGATCAATGTCATATGAAATTTACGCTACGAGTTCGAAACGTCCGGGGTGACACCAATGGATCTTTTCACAATTAGGGAGATCTTCACCGGTTTCGTAAGAACGGATAGAGGAATATCTTGATAACAAACCAACGTCGAGGTGTTGATGGCCGAGCCTATCAAGTGTGATTTCCTTGATAGCGACCTCCTGGGTTGGTGTTAATGGAGGTGCGACCTCTCTTTCTGGCAATGGCATAAAAAACGTTGGCTTGACGATTTGGCCTACTGTAAACACAATAGGTTTTATTATTTTTAATGATAAATCAAGTCTCAATATACGCTTCCCAGATTCTGGTTGTTCCTGGATTTCAATATCGCTTATCTTAGGTAAGATAATTTTTCTGTTAGGATCTAAGAACCAATCAACCAGCTCCTGATCGGTTGCTCCGTGAACACCGTTCTCAACAAATTGATGTTTCGGGTCTTTCCTGTTCCAAAAGGTTACAAAGAATTGTTTTCTTTCCATAAATATGTTTTTTGCTACATTACAACTTTTCTGTTAGAATATCAAACATGAGGGGGTCACCTAAAAAACATAAAATTATCGTAATAATAACTTTACCAATTTTGTTTGTTTTATTTACATTAGGCGCAATCTTGCTTGCGGTTGGTGGCCCTAGACCTGGAAAAGGCGGTTGTGCTGATTATGGATATGAATGGCATTCAGAAACAAAGATATGTACTTCAGATTTGAATGATAAGAAAACAATAAAACGTTTAAAATACATTAATAATGAAGATTAAACTATGAACGAAAAGCGTTTAAAAGAATTTTGGAACAAGGAATACAAAGAACCGGCGTTTTTTCAGCTCTCGGATGAGTCTTCTTTTGATTTGCAAAAGTTTACGCGCTGGATGCAAAAAGAATATGGTAAGGATGCGCTACGCTCTGATATGACTGTGCTTGATGCAGGATGCGGCAATGGTCGTAACTTGCTCTGGCTCAATGATGAGTTCCGGGTGAGAGGCTTTGGTTACGATATTTCTGAAGAAGCAATCAAACAAGCCCAGACTCGAGCTCAGAAACAAAAGTGGGGGAGCAAGCTCACCTTTATTGTCCACTCCATTGGACAAAGTATTCCGCTCCCCGATGAGTCTGTTGATTTAGTGCTTGATATGATGTCTAGCCACTTCTTGAAAGAAATTGAACGAGAACGCTATATCAAAGAGCTTCATAGAGTACTTAAACCACAAGGGGTTTTATTTTTCAAATCTTTCTATGGAAAGGGGGATAAACATGCACAGGATTTAATTAAGAACGAAAGTGCGGGAGAGAAAAATGCTTATATTCATCCCAAAATGAAAGTGTATGAGTATGTTTGGACTGACGAATCACTCCATGATGCCTTTGGTGAGCAGTTCGTCTTACAACACAAAGAACTTTCGCATCAACACAATATAAGAGGCAAGCCAAATAAGAGAAGGAGTATTGTCTGCTACTACGAAAAAAAGTAGGTATTCGCTTGCTACATATATAACTTTTGCTGTCGGTGTTTTTCTGCTGAAAAATAACCTGATTCTCGGCTCAGTCAGCCTCGAAACACACCAAAAGCCATATATGTAGCTCGCT
>JBBUBB010000050.1:0-1276 GCA_038058445.1 Patescibacteria group bacterium | reverse complement strand
TGAGATTCGCCGTCGTTCCATAAAGTGAAATTTTGAAGTTAAACAATAGAAAGAACTTTTAAATGATAGCATACTACACATTAATGTCAAGTATCTAATCTCGCTTTCTGTTTACTAAACCTAAAAACCATGTAAAATAAGGGCACAACCCCACTTCGTGTAAAACTTCGCGGGGCGCAGGGCCATGGTGGCGGAATGGTAGACGCAATCGACTCAAAATCGATCGGGAGCAATCCCATGAGAGTTCAAGTCTCTCCCGTGGCACAATATGGAAAAAATAATTGTCGTTTGTGGACCGACAGCTACAGGCAAAAGTGACTATGCGGTGAAGCTCGCTAAAAAATTTCCGCCAGCTGGCGGAGGCGAAATTATTTCTGCTGATTCAAGGCAAGTATACAAGGGACTAAACATTGGAAGTGGCAAGATTACGAAAAAAGAAATGCGTGGTGTCCCCCACCATCTCCTTGATGTTGCCAATCCTAGAAGGGTATTTACTGTAGCCCAATACAAAAAGCTTGCTGATAAGGCTATCAAAAATATTTTGGCTCGTGGCAAGACTCCGATCCTTTGCGGTGGCACAGGGTTTTATATTGACTCAGTTATTTATGATCAAAATTTCCCAGAAGTGAAACCCAACAAAACGCTTAGGAAACAACTGGAGAAATGGCCGCTAGAGAAGCTAGCTACGAAACTTCAGAAGTTAGACCCAGAGAGGTTTGAAATGATAGATACAAAAAATAAAGTTCGTCTTATTCGTGCTATTGAAATAGCTACCGTCCTTGGAGCTGTACCGAAAATAAAAAGAGTACAAAAGTATGATGTGAAATGGATCTATCTAGACTTCCCTGATGAAGTACTTAAAAAGCGTATTCATATTCGCCTATTCGCGCGAATAAGGGGTATAGTTACTGAGGTCAAAAAACTACACAAACAAGGAGTATCTTGGAAAAGACTTGAAGCACTCGGGCTTGAATATAGATACATGGCTCTCTATCTTCAAAAGAAACTTACAAAACAAGAGATGCTAACCCAGCTTGAATTCGCCATCTGGCACTACGCCAAACGCCAAAGAACTTGGTTTAAGAAGTATGCAAAATAAAAAGGCTAATAAAAGCCTTCAAACTAGCAGGTCACGAACTGTCCAACATTTTGTTTGGATATCGGGTAATATTGATTGACTAAGAACGGAGACAACCTGAGGAGGAAGGTCTTCTTCATAACTTGCCAAAAAAGATTTAACGATCCTCGAAGATCGAGAATCGGGTTTCCCTTTTAT
>JBBUBB010000049.1:0-1224 GCA_038058445.1 Patescibacteria group bacterium | reverse complement strand
CTTTATTTTCCCGACATGAATATGAATCGTAGATAAACCGAGTATCGAAATAAGAATACAGCTCCTTATACATCAAATGATGAAGAAGTCGATCACGAACTGTTGCTTTATGAATATTCCGTGGCTTTGGATCAGAGATATTAAAAGCTGAATACTCTCCGTGCTTGTATGTCCTTGTCTGAAGTGAGTTATATAAATCTGTTATATTACCAGCCAGCTTTGATTGAAAAATCATTACATCTTTCTTTTTTCTCTTTCCACGCAGAAACCGCTCCCAAGTAACAAGGAGATTTTCCGTCGATATGATATTGTGGTATTTATGAGTAAACATGAAACTACGAATTTGCCCCCCCCCCGCACAAGCTCCACTTGTGCTTATTAGAGCAAAAGAGTCATATAAAGTTTGGCACAATAACCTAAATAATATTTCTAAAGTTGATAGACACACCCTAGGCGGTAAGATTGATGATATATATTTATCATTGCTTGAACTCATATTCAGGGCGACATTCGGCCATGACAAGTTTGAAAAATTATCTCTCGTATCTCAGGCCATTGGTAAAACTGATCTTCTTAAATTCTTTTTGCAGATCGGTTGGGAGCATAAAGTTCTCGATCATACTATGTATGGCAATATCATCCTCCAGCTCGATGAAATTGGTCGTATGCTGGGTGGATGGAAAAAGAGCCTTCAAGACAAAACTCCCACTAACAAGTAGTGAGAGAAACTGTATAAGTCGCAGAAGCAGAGCAACGCATTGTCAGCATTCCAGTCATTCTCGAAGTTACCGAGGTTGAACTTGAAGTCACCGTCCGTGTTGGCATTGACATTCGGCACCCTGTGGTTGCCGTCAGCGTAGGCGTAAGCAATGTACAACACACCTTCCATCCCACCAAGGATAGCACCAGCCGTCCTTTGTATTTTACTCTGAGCATTTATAGCTCATTGGCGTATTGTACCGATTTATTTTGTTTTTTCATGAAAGGTTGTTCTCATTCACAAGGCGTACCCGATGAATCCCTCACAGCTCCCTTTACGAGAAATTGATGACATGAAGCCATAACCGCATACCTATTTCTTTCCGACATTATTATACAGGAGAAAGTGAAATATAAAAAAGTGCCTTCACAAAAGAGTGAAGGCACAAGGACTAAGGGTCTAAGGACCCAAATAAATTTAAGAAACAAGAACTTAAGGCCGCTTTTGTTTCTTTTTCTATTGCT
>JBBUBB010000048.1:0-1706 GCA_038058445.1 Patescibacteria group bacterium | reverse complement strand
GAACTCCGCTTCCATCCTTGAGAAGGATGTGTCCTAACCGATAGACGATAGGGCCATTGCGACAATACTATACCTATATTTTACTTATATTTCAAGAAAAAGAGCAGTTAAGTAACTGCTCTTAAAAATCATTCTGTTGTTTTTATTATTTCTTCAATCAGTGCTTCATGCTCCTCTGCCTTACAGCTAAAGAGAAAAGCTTTTTGCTTTCTTAGATCTTCTTTTTTCTCCTCAAGAAAATCTTTACACTGAACAAAAAGAGGCTTTAGTTCTACCAACTTTTTCTGGAGTTCCTGGTTCCCTACTTCTGTTGCTAAATCTTGCATAACAGATAGTGAATCCACAGCGTTTGAATACGTTCTTTTGATGATATCAAAAATACTCAATAACTTAATAGAATCACTTGTTTGATAATACATGCCCAGAAGACAGAAAAAAGTTTTTATTGGTGAGAGCTTGTTTCTAATCCTTGGTTGTAGTCCCTCTGTTTGGAGGCGTTGTTTTTCATCTGTGTGCATATAATTGGTTTTGCTTACTCTAACAGAAAACTTTGACAAGTCAAGTCTTTCGTGATAAAAATTAGAAAACTTTGTTATGGAGACTGAAAACAAAATATACGAAGATATTAATGAAATTAGTTCATTTCTAAACACCGGAAATATCTGTTTTTACGACAGTTACATTACTCAAGGGTTCTCAGTTGAAATAGACGGTATTAAGTACCCATCAGTGCGACACGCTGTACTTTCATACAAAACTGAATCAGTTGAGGAAAGAGGACGGATCGCTGCAATGATATTCCCCTCTGATCTTAAGGAGTATGAGATGTTGCTTCCAGCGCCAAAGTATTGGAAGACAGATTTTGTACTTAAAACATTTGAGGAGGTCACTTTCAGGAAATTTATGGAGAACCCTGTTTTTGCCGAAAAATTAGATGCAACAGGTAACAAGTACTTAATGGACAAAAGGGATAAGAGCGTCGGCGAATACGATATAGCCGAGCTTATCAAAATTGAAAATTACGACGGTATCGTACTAATGCGAACCAGAGAAAAGTTGAGAAAACAAAAAACCACATGAGATACTGCGCAAGCACTACCTCATGTGGCTCTTTTATTTGGAGAATATTATTGAGCGGGAGCAACTATCTCAGCTGGCTGGACAGCTGGGACGAGACCGGCGTGGTGGACGGTAAGAGCGCGGTAAAACTTGGCCATAAGGATCATAGCTAGTGGATATGTCACCAAAATACCTACCCCAAAGAGGACGAAGCCTACGATATAGAGAAGTCCTGCAGTTATACACACAAGTACTGCAGTCCAGAAGGCAGGACCTTTTGTCATGTTCCATGAAGCTCGTAGTGATTTCCTCACTCCTTCACCTTTATCAAGATATGCGAGGTTGGCAACACTAAGGCGAAAGGCTACCCAAATTCCTGGAATGATAAGCAGAATAAGCCCAGCAAGAGTTAAAAGCCCAGCAAGAATACCAACCCCTATTACTCCAACAACTTGTCTCCAGTCTGGGAGCAGTGCTTGAATACTTTTCCAAGAAAAAAGATCTTCCTTGCCATCTGCAGCCGCAAGAGAGAGTTTCATCACCACAATTGACCAAACAAATGTCGCGACCATTAGAATTATCGAAATAACTAACGGTACTTTTTTACCACCGCCAATGAAATTAAGTACTACAGACACGGCCGAGAC